>NZ_JAVRHK010000005.1:0-262305 GCF_031846585.1 Autumnicola musiva | reverse complement strand
TCACAACTCACAACTCACAACTCACAACTCACAACTCACAACTCACAACTCACTTTTCTCCATCAACTCAAACCATCTTTCGGTTTTTTGCTCTATTTTTTCTTCAACTTCTTTAAGTTCCAGGGAAGTTTTATCAATTTCTTCCCCATCCAGGTCCTGAAGGAATTTTTGCTGAATCTCTACCTTCCTTTTTTCCAGTTTTGCGATCTCCTTTTCCAGTTTTCCATATTCTTTCTGCTCGCTGTAAGTAAGTTTTGAACCGCTACTGCTTTGTTTCCAATCGTTTTTTGTATTCTTTTCTTCTTCTGAAGGGGTTTTTGAAGGCTCTGCGGGACTGCTTTCCTCGTAACTCCTGTAATCGGAATAATTACCGGGGAAGTCTTCAATTTCAGCATTGCCCTTAAAGACGAAGAGATGGTCCACAATTTTATCCATAAAATAGCGGTCGTGGGAGACTACAATAATGCATCCGGGGAAGTCCAGCAGAAAGCTTTCCAGAACATTCAGGGTAACAATGTCCAGATCGTTAGTGGGCTCATCCAAAATAAGGAAATTAGGGTTCTGAATTAGAACAGTACAAAGGTAAAGTCGCTTCTTCTCGCCACCGCTTAGCTTTTCAACAAAATCATATTGTTTTTTGCGGTCAAACAGAAACCTCTCCAGAAGTTGCTGAGCGGAAATCTGCCTGCCTTTTTTCAGCGGAATATAATCTCCAAATTCCCGTATAACATCTATAACTTTTTGTCCCGGCTTAATTTTTATTCCACGCTGAGTGTAGTATCCGAATTTTATCGTTTCTCCTATTACTACTTTTCCGGAATCGGGCTCCAGGTTACCGGTAAGAATATTTAAAAAAGTGGATTTTCCCGTTCCGTTTTTACCAATAATCCCAATACGTTCGCCCCGCAGGAAGTTGTAATCAAAATTTTCAAATAACTGCTTCCCCCCAAATTCTTTGGAAAGATTATGAAGTTCTACCACTTTACTGCCCATTCTCTCCATGTTGAGCTCCAGTTGAACAGTGTGGTCATTTCTTCTTTTCCCGGCCCTTTCTTTTATATCCTGGAAATCATCTATACGGGATTTGGATTTTGTGGTACGTGCCTTGGGTTGGCGGCGCATCCAGTCCAGTTCCTTTTTATAGAGCTGCTTGGCTTTATCGGTATTGGTTTGCTCCAGCTCTACACGGTCTTCTTTTTTATCCAGATAATAGGAATAGTTGCCTTTGTAGGTATAAAGTTGCCCGTCTTCCAATTCCACAATTTCGTTACAAACCCGCTCCAGGAAATAACGGTCGTGAGTGACCATAAAAATGGTGAAATTTTCTTTTTTAAAATAAGCTTCCAGCCACTCGATCATATCCAGATCCAGGTGATTGGTAGGCTCATCCATTATTATAAAATCAGGTTTTTGCAGCAGCATATTAGCCAGGGCAAGCCTTTTCTTTTGTCCGCCGCTCAAATGCTTTACCTCTTTGGAAAGGTCTTCCAGTTTTAATTTGGAAAGGATCTGTTTGTACTGAGTTTCAAAATCCCATGCCCGGGCAGCGTCCATTTCTTCAAAAGCTTTTTGATAGGCTTCGGCATCTTCAGGATTTTGTAGGGCTTTTTCATAACGGTTGATGATCCTGAGGGTTTCATTATCTGCAGCAAAAATAGTTTGCTCTACAGTAAGGTGTGGATCAAGATCTGGTTCCTGTGGTAAAAAAGCGGTGGTAATATCTTTGCGATATACAACCTGGCCTTCATCGGGATTGTCAAAGCCCGCCAGGATATTAAGAAGCGAAGTTTTCCCGGTGCCGTTTTTGGCAACGAAGCCTACTTTTTGTCCTTCATTTATTCCGAAGGAAATATTCTTAAAAAGGATCCTTTCGCCATAGGCTTTAGCGATATTTTCTACTGATAGGTAATTCACATGAAATTATTTGGTACAAAATAAATTGATTAATGGGAATATTGAAGCAATATTGTTGTTTTTCTTTTCTTAAGTGGAAAGAGGTAAAAAGGTATAATTTGAAGGTAGAAAGCTAAGTAGTGAGTGGTGAAGAGTTGCATAAGAGCACAATGAACAAGGAATAATGAACAAATGGTACCGGTGGAAAATCAACAACAGACAACGCACAGCGAACCTCAAAAAACAGAAAGAAAACATTAAACTTTAAATATTTTGATATTCTAATACATCACTTATATTTGTTAAACCTTTGTGAAAGCTATATGAAGTTTAGATGCATTTTTTTCCTTTTGGCGATAATATTATCTTTTTCGTCGTGTATTTCCACAAAAAAGTTGAGTTATCTGCAGGAAACAGAAGCTGTAGACAGCATCATAAAAATGCAAAGGCTTAAAAAGCCATACCGCATTCAAATTGGGGATTTGCTAAGCATAAGGGTGAAGGCCCTGGACCAGGAACTGGTGGGCATGTTTAATCCTATAGGAGAAGCAAATCCAAATGCCACTACAGAGGAAGCAGTATATTTTGACGGATTTACGGTAGATGACCATGGAAACATAAGAGTTCCCACTCTGGGACTGCTAAATGTGCTGGGATATACGGTAGAGGAAGTTAGGGAAAAAATAGAAAATGAGCTCCTGGAGCAGTATTTTAAGGAAGAGGCTAACTTATTTGTAACCGTTAAACTGGCGGGAATCCGGTACACCACTTTGGGGGAAATAGGTTCCGGAAGCCAGGTGATTTATAAAGAACAGGTTAGCATTATTGAAGCTATTGCCAATGCAGGCGGAATAACCGAT
Organism: Autumnicola musiva; assembly: GCF_031846585.1. Classification (NCBI taxonomy): domain Bacteria; kingdom Pseudomonadati; phylum Bacteroidota; class Flavobacteriia; order Flavobacteriales; family Flavobacteriaceae; genus Autumnicola; species Autumnicola musiva. The sequence continues at coordinate 259,552 of NZ_JAVRHK010000005.1, read as the reverse complement.
GTTGGAGACCGGCAGCATGTTAAAATTGTACGGCAATATCCGCACGGGGAGAAAGTTCATATTATAGATGTTACCAGTATAGAAGCTACTTCCAGCCCGTACTATTACATCCAGCCAAATGACGTGATAATAGTTAACCCGCTTCCACAAAAGGCCCTTGGTTTTGGTACTACAGGATTAGAATCTTTTAGAACCATAGCCACTGTTTTTACATTAATAACCTCAGTAGTTTTGATTTTTACGAGATAATATGGCGCATGAAGATGATCACATATCAGACGTAGGTTCTACTTTTGATTTTAAAGGCTTTGTTTTAAAAGTGATAAGTTACTGGAAACTGATCCTGCTCTCGGTAGCAATCAGTTTGGGAGTGGCATATTATAATAATGTTAGAAAGCTGCCGGTTTACCGTATGGATAACAGCATTACCATTAAAGATGACCAGAATCCATTTTTTACCACTAACACCAGCCTTACATTTAACTGGGGAGGAACTTCAGATAAGGTAAATACAGCAATTACTATTTTAAAATCCAGGTCTCATAATGAAGAAGTAGTGGAGCGCCTGCAATATTACATTCAGTATTTACAGGACGGGGAATATCAGAGGGTGGATGCCTACGGAAAAACCCCTTTTGAATTTTTGGCGGATACATCGGCATTTCAGGCTATCAACGCTACTTTTACCGTCACATTTTTAGATTCTTCAAAATTCAATATTCAGGCGAATTTACCTGAAACACTTGCTCTGCAAAACTTCAGAAGTAAAGAAAAGAAACCGGCTACCATTGCATACAGGGAATTCAGCCAGACGTTTAAGGTGGGAGAGCCTATTAATTTTCCTTTTCTGAATGGAGTGGTGGCAAGAACAGAGCAACCGGTACAGGAGGGAAAGGCATATTATATGAGCTTTCTTAATTTTGACGGGGCTGTGGGCAAATATCGATCTGTAAATGTTGGTGCTGATAATAGTGGTTCTTCAGTTTTAAGGCTTAGCCAGACGGGGCACAATAAAAATCGGCTGGTGGATTACCTGAATGGTTCGGTTGCGGTACTAAGTGAAAATATGCTCGCCCGGAAGAACCTTTTCGCTACCAAAACAATCCGGTTTATTGATAGTAGCCTGGCAGTGAAATCAAAAGAACTTCAGGTGGTAGAGGATGAATTGAACAACTTCAGAAATGAAAATGCTATTCTTGATATTTCTGCGGAAAGCAGCGAAATTTCCAATAAACTTTCCACCCTGGACGTGCGCAAGGAGGATATAAGAAGACAGCTGGCGTATTATCAAACTTTGCAGGGCTACCTGGAGACCCGTAGCGATTATTCCAGCGTTCCGGCACCTTCTGTAGCAGGCATTAGTGAAGGAAGTATTGTAAGCGGAGTGGGGAAAATTATTGAACTTGCTGAACAACGTAGTAATTATCAATATTCCCTGAAGGAAAGCTCCCCGGTTTTTTCAGATCTGGACCGGCAAATCAATTCGGTGAAGTCTATTCTACTGGAGAATATTAGTTCTTCCCGCGGATTATTACAGAATGAACTTGCCGATGTAAACAGACAAATAGCCGGTTTTGAAGCTGAAATTAAAAAACTGCCGCAGGAAGAACAGGATCTTTTGAAGATCCAGAGAAAATACAGCATAAGTGAAAAAACCTATAATCTCTTTCTTGAGAAGCGCAGTGAAGCCGGGCTAATAAAAGCAGCCAATGTTAGCGACGTAATGGTTATTGATAAAGCAAAAGACACCGGTGGGGGCCAAATTGGGCCTAATACTCAGCTTAATTATGTAATGGCGGTAATGGTTGGTGGTCTAATTCCGCTAACTTTTGTATTTCTTCTGGTGTTTCTTAATACCAATATTCTGAATGCCCAGGAAGTGGGGCGCTTATCTCCGGTACCTATTTTGGGCCTTATTGGAAAAAGTAAACTGGATTCTAATCTGGCTGTATTCGCCAGTCCAAAATCCTCTGTGGCAGAAAGTTTCAGGGGCCTGCGTTCCAGTTTGCAGTTTATGTATAAAAAGCATGGCGTTACCGGTTCTAAAACTTTGCTGATTACCTCCTCTGTTTCAGGGGAAGGAAAAACATTTTGCGCCATGAACCTGGCGACGGTTTTTGCAATGAGCGATAAAAAGACTGTATTGGTGGGTGTGGATTTAAGAAAGCCCAAGATATTTGATGATTTTAAGCTGAATAACAATGTAGGCATTGTTAATTATCTTATTGAGCAGACTTCTTCCGAAGAGATTATTCAGAAAAGTGAAATTCCCAATCTTGATGTTATTACCGCGGGTCCTGTACCTCCCAATCCTTCTGAGTTGTTACTGAACGAACAGATGGACCGTTTAATGGAAGAGTTGCGGGAAAAATATGATTACATAGTGCTGGATTCCCCGCCAATAGGAATGGTGGCCGATGCCCTAAACCTGGTAAAATATGCCGATGCCACGCTTTATTTAATCCGGCAGGACTATACCAAACGGGGTATGCTGGATACTATAAATGAAAAATATCATAAAGGAGAGCTTAAAAATATCAGTTTTGTTTTAAACCATTTTGTGCACAGGGCAAAGTATGGCTATGGTTACGGCTATGGTTACGGGTATGGCTATGGTTACGGGTACAACCGTTATGCGAAAGGCTATTACGGGGAGGCGCCTTCCAGGGGTAAGCAGCTTAAAAAATCCTGGAAGAAATTTATGCGAAATTTTGAGTAGTGAAATGGCATTATAGGAATCTCCGAAGTGTTATTGCACGTTGCTTATCAGTTTTGCTTTGGGGGCAACATCGGTACTAATACTGTTGATTTTTTCGGCGAATACTTCTGAAAATTCTTTTGCTCCCTGGTCATTTAAATGGTCACAATCATAGAATAAATTATCCTGATCTAAAAAAAGCGAGCTGTAATCCAGCAATTCAGGAATTCGTCCTTTAAGTTTCTGAACGTATTCAAGATTTTGTGTATTTGAACAAAACGGAGATACAAAATAAACAATTTTGATGTTTCTTTCTTCAGCAAAATTATTAATGGCTTCTATGTATTTATTGTGTTTTGAGATAGTATCCGGTAAGGTTCGGTTAAAACCTGCATCGCTTTGACCATAGAGGGGATAATAGCCATTTTTAAGATTGATGTAAGGCTCATTTTCTATAAGGATATTAAAAACTTCCCGAAAACCCGACTTATAATCGTATTTTAAGTACCGGTAAAAAGGAATATTTTTTAAATAGTAATAACTGGAATCCCGTGTTTTTAACATAGAAGCAATATGATCATCTTTTATAAATGGCATCAAAGAACCTTTTAAGTAACCGGAACTTTTATCTTTATTGTAAATATAATCCACCTGTATAAATACCATTTCTGCCTTAATACTCTGCTTCTCCAGAAGTTGAAGCAGCATAAAGGAATCATTTAATCTTACTTCCTGGATGCCCAGGTTAAGAGCTTTTTTTCCAGTAATTTCTTCAATAACTTCAGCATCTATAGTATTTTCTACACGGGAAGAGCCAATAAAAATATAATCTATAGGCTGTTCCTCTATAGATAGTAAATGAGTAATTTTATTACGGGGCATTCCATGGGTATAGGTGGAAGTATAAGTAAAATCCAGCAGGTAAAAGATCACTAAAATGATAAGCAGAATCGAGGATATGTAAAGTCCGAATCTTTTCATTAGAACTGGAAATAAATAAAGTCGCTGTGTTTAGAAAATACCCCAAACATAGTTATCATGAGAAGGGCCACAGAGGTTTTTACAAATTTTTGTTTTCCCGCAAAAGGGTGTTCTTCCCTGCGGCTGGCCCATTCAATTGAAATAAACAGAGCTATTAACAATAATAATTCTGTACTGTATCTTCCAATAGATAAATACTCTGTACTTAAACCGAAGTTTTCGAAAAAACTGGAAAAGTACCCAAAACTGGAGCTGATAGAAGGAGACCTGAAAAACACCCAGGCCATACAAACTACAGAGAATGTGAGTAGTATATGAAGAAATTCCCTGAAGCCGGGCAGGAGGTTGTTTTGTGCAACTCCATTTAGATTTTTTCTGTTGGTTCTCCATAAAAGGAGCGGAATAAACAAAGAAGCATGTATGGCCCCCCATACCACAAAGGTCCAGTTAGCCCCGTGCCAGAACCCGCTGACCAGAAAGATGATAAAAACATTTCTTACCTGTTCTTTCCTGGAACCCCGGGAACCTCCAAGAGGGATATATAAATAATCACGAAACCAGGTGGACAGTGAAATATGCCATCTCCGCCAGAATTCTGCCACATCCCTTGAAAAATATGGATAATTAAAATTACGCATAAGATCAAATCCAAAGAGCCGTGCAGTTCCTATGGCTATATTGGAATAACCGGCAAAATCCCCATAAATTTGAAAAGCAAAATAAACGGAGCCTAGAGCCAGCGTGAGGCTATTTAGGTTTTCATAATTATTAAAGATATTGTTTACGAAAGTGGCGCAATTATCTGCAATCACCATTTTCTGAAATAACCCCCAGATAATCAGGTGGATTCCGCTTTTTGCAAATTCAAAATTAAACTCCCGTCGCCGCGAGAACTGCGGTAAAAGATTGGAAGCACGTTCTATAGGACCGGCGACCAGTTGCGGGAAGAAAGAGACAAAGGCAGCAAAGCGTATAAAATCTGATGTTGGTTTTATTTTATTCCTGTATATGTCAATAGTATAGCTAAGGGTTTGGAAGCTATAAAAGGAAATCCCCACTGGCAGGATAAGTTGTAAACTGCTAAAATGCATATTGAAGCCAAGCGCCTGCCCGGCCTCCATCCAGCTATCTATAAAAAAGTTGTAATATTTAAAAACACCAAGCATACCAAGATTAAAAACTATACTCACCCATAAAAGAGGCTTTTTCCACCGTAGCAGGTTTTTTTTGGTGAGGGCCAAACCTATAAAAAAATCAATCAGGGTGCTGGCCGCAATAAGCGTAAGGAAACGATAGTCCCACCACCCGTAGAAAACATAGCTTGCCACAAGAAGCAGAACATTTTGCGCCTGAAGTCGCTTTTTCAGGAGGATCCAGTAGAAAACAAAGACCACCGGCAGAAAAACCATAAATGGTAGCGAATTGAAAAGCATGTGATAATTTTACAAACAAGCAGGGAAAGGATGGATCGGGGGAGGTTAAAATTAATAAAATAGTTTGATATAAAATATGTCTCCAGGAATTTATATTGATATGATAATAATAGCTGGTTTTTTAATTATAAAAACTAATTGTACTCTAAAAATAATAATGATTCCTCACCCCGAGTTGGTAGGAGATAGGCCTGAATAATTCAATTTTGTCAGGCAGGTTTTTAATTATAACAATTCGGATTTTTTATCCATAAAGTATCCTAAACTGAAAAATAACGTAATTCTGAACTTGTTTCAGAATCTCATTTCAATGCGAATCACTACAATATTAAAACCCTGAAATAAATTCAGGGTGACGAAAGAAATTATAGGATAGAAAAAGGATATACACATTCAGATAATCAGATTATAAAATGAAAAGAACTTTGGAATTTTTAAAAAATTAATCACATTTGTGAAATGAAGGTGGAGAGAAAATTCTCTCCTCATAATCCAGACCGAATTTGAAGGAAGCAAATGATGAATGGCTGTACGAGATCACCCCAAAGCGTAAGCTGATTGATCTTAACTTTAATGAAATCTGGCGGTACCGGGATTTGTTGGTTTTATTTGTAAAACGGGATATAGTAACTGTGTATAAGCAAACCATCCTGGGGCCGTTGTGGTATTTTATCCAGCCGCTTTTTACCTCGGTTATCTTTACGCTGGTATTTAATAATATAGCTGATATTCCTACCGGAACTGTTCCTCCTTTCCTGTTTAATCTGGCGGGGATTACGGCCTGGAATTATTTTAGTCAGTGTCTTACCGGGACTTCCAATACTTTTCGTGGAAATGCGGGGTTGTTCGGTAAAGTATATTTCCCCCGGGTGATCATGCCGCTGAGTACCACTATTTCTAATTTGCTGAAACTGGGAATACAGTTGCTGATATTTGTTGTTTTTTATTGCTATTTTTTATGGAAGGGATATGAAATAAGCCCGAACTTCAACCTGTTGCTTTTTCCGGTTTACCTGTTAATGATGGCTTTAATGGGATTAGGATTGGGAATGATTATTTCGGCTTTTACCACAAAGTACCGGGATTTGACAGTACTCGTAGGTTTTGCTACATCTTTACTGATATACATCTCGGCAGTGCCATATCCTTTAAGTGAAGCTGTAAAGCAACTCGGGGACTACGGATGGGTGGTGGAGTATAATCCGCTTACGTATATTATTGAAGGTTTTAGATATATGCTCTTGGACACAGGAGTTTTTTCCTGGACCAGCTTTGGAATTACTTTTTTAGTTTCAGTAATTTTATTCTTGGCGGGACTGGTTATTTTTAACCGGACGGAGAAAACTTTTATTGATACGGTGTAGGGAAATTAGAAGTGAGAAGTGAGTGAGTCTCTTGTCGCATCGAGCTTGTCCAGATGCTTCTTTTACTAATTGAAATGAGAAGGATGGATGATACGGTCTAAGAAATTCATGAATTTAAATTCCAGGTAATTGAAAAAACTGAAAAATTTGTTTTGACTCATTTTTGATGTAATTTTACACCAAAGTATATTGTTATGAAAAGGCAAAGTATCTCCTTCACGAGGCCAAATGATGAATGGCTTAAAGACCAGGTTGATAATGAAGAATATTCTTCTAAGAGTGAATTGGTTAATGATCTGGTCAGGCAGGCAAGAAAACAACAGGTTCAAATTGACTGGATTAAAAATAAGTTAGATAAAGCAGAAAGCAGCGGATTTAGCAATGAAAGTAAAGAAGAGATTTTGAATCACTCAAAGGCCTTGCTGAAAAATGGCTGAATATAGATTAAGTAATGAAGCTAAGGAGGATTTAATAAGAATTCATCAATATGGAATAAAGAAATTTGGGATAGATCAGGCGGACAACTATTTCAACACCTTTTTTGAATATTTTGAGGTTATTTCTAAAAGCCCTTTTTCATTTGAATCGGTCGATCATATAAAGAAAGGGTACAGACGATGTGTATGTGGTTCTGATGGTATCTATTATAAAATAAATAAAGGTGTGGTTGAAATAATGGCAATTATAGGAAAACAGGATTTAAAGGATATTCTTTGACTTTATATCAATTCAAAACTGCATTTTTGCAATTAGAACTACCCAGCAATATGAGGCTGTAAACAGAATAATTTACTTTACGACCCACGACTCATAACCCACAACTGAAGAATGACAATTCTAAAAGCTGAAAATATCTCCAAACAATACCGCCTGGGAACAGTGGGGACAGGGACTTTAAGCCATGATCTTAACCGATGGTGGCATAGTATCCGGGGAAAAGATGACCCTTATCTTAAGGTAGGTGCATCAAATAATCGTTCTTCCAAAGCTACCGAAGATTACGTATGGGCTTTACGGGATATAAATTTTGAAGTAAAACAGGGAGAGGTTTTAGGTATAATTGGAAAAAATGGGGCGGGGAAATCTACCCTTCTGAAAATTCTTTCCCGCGTTACCGCTCCTACCACGGGAAGTATAAAAACTAAAGGAAGAATTGCTTCCCTTTTGGAAGTAGGTACAGGATTTCATGGGGAACTTACCGGGAGGGAGAATATCTTTATGAACGGTGCGGTACTCGGTATGACCAAAGTCGAGATTAAAGCAAAATTGGATGAAATTATTTCTTTTTCAGGTTGTGAAAAATATATTGACACTCCTGTAAAACGCTACAGTAGCGGTATGACAGTTCGACTGGGTTTTGCGGTTGCCGCCCACCTGGAACCTGAAATATTGGTGGTAGATGAGGTGTTGGCAGTAGGTGATGCTGAATTCCAAAAAAAAGCCATAGGCAAAATGCATGATCTTTCAACAGGAGAGGGAAGAACGGTACTTTTTGTTAGTCATAATATGATTGCAATTCAAAATCTATGCAGTAAGTCTCTCTATATAGAAAATGGAGCGAAAAAATATGAAGGTATACCATCTGATGTTGTAGATTATTATCTAGAATCAAGCAGTTTAGGTAATGACAGGAAATATATCCGTAGTGAAAATAATAATAAAGAAGTATTTATTGAATCTTTTCAAATTTCTTCAGATGTAGCTACCGGAAAACCTTTTCAATTCCAAGTATTAATAATGTCGGAGAAGCAAGTTACAGCTGAATTTTCATTTACCTTGAAGAGTAATGAATCACAGCCATTATATCAAATTTATTCCGGACATAGTGGAGTCTCTTTTAAATTAAGAAAAGGCAGAAATATTATTAATGGAAGTTTGGATAAACTTCGAGTGGCTTCTGGTACTTACGAAGCTAATTTATGGCTAGGTACTTCTATTCAAGTTTTCGATTTTCAACCACAGGTTTTTAATTTATTGGTTAAGGAAGGTAGTATTAGAGAAGGAGGACCCATTTCCAGTAAAAATGGGTATCCTGTAATTGAAGATGCAATATGGCAAAAATATGAATGAGAAATTTGTTACACATAATAGGGAACCTTTTTTCGAAATTGCAAAAAATCTTATAAATTCGAAAGATAAGGTTTTGGATATAGGAGCAGGAAATGGGAATTTTGCTGATTTTTGTAATCACAAAGATATCTATTTATTTGAAGGGAATCCGAGCAGCGTTAAGTATTTAAATAGTAAATATAAAAATGTGTTTTTGGGTGAACTTCCTGAATTACCTTTTAAAGACGATTTTTTTGATGTTATTCATATGAGTCATGTGATTGAGCATCTTCAGCCCCAAGAAGTATATGAAACGCTGAAAGAGTTTAATAGATGTTGTAAATCAGGAGGAACAATTATAATTTCTGCACCTTTAATGTGGGAGGGGTTTTATGATGATCTTTCTCATGTTAAACCATATAATCCGTTTATTTTTCAGAAATATCTATGTTCTGCAGTTGGTGACAATTTGACAAGAGAACAAATTGCTACCAATTATATAGTGGAAAAATTACAGTATAGATTTCTTGAGAAAAAATACTTTTATACTTTAAAAAATTCGAAAAGCTCTATTCTAAGGGGGACTTTTAAGACTTATGAATTCTTCCGTAAAAAAGGTTTTAAAAGGTTGCAAAAAACAGGATATACAATAGTTTTAAGAAAAGTAAAATAATTCTCAGTTTATACGCCACAATTGGATGGAACTAAATCTGGTGTCAATTATAATACCGACCTACAACAGAGCGCATTTAATTGGGGAAACTCTGGAATCTGTTATTGCACAAACTTATAAGAACTGGGAATGTATAGTGGTAGATGATGGTTCTACAGATTACACAGATAAATTGCTGGAATTTTATTGTAAAAAAGATTCGAGGATCCATTATTATCATCGACCCAAAGGTCAGCAAAGGGGGGCAAACACTTGTAGGAATTATGGTTTTGAAGTAAGTAAAGGACACTTTATAAACTGGTTTGACAGTGATGACGTGATGCTACCGCCATTTGTTCAAGAAAAAGTAAATTCTTTTACTACAACAGTGGAATTTGTTATTTCTTCTGGATATTATGTAGATGAAAACCTCACAAAAGAAAAGAAAATTAAAGTTAATATCTCTGAAGGTCTTTTTAAAAGCTATATGAAATGGAACGCTCAAATTATTACTAATTCTGTTTTATTTAGAAGAGGTTTTTTGGCCAATAAAGAGCTATTTAAAGCTTGGTTAACCCGTGGACAGGAAGAAGAATTGTTTTCAAGACTATTTTTACAATTAGCAGATAACACATATACAGTAATTTCTGAACCTCTCTTTTTATATAGAAAGCATTCAAAGAGCAAGTCGTTTCAAAATAAGGACTATATATTTTCAAATAAAGAATCCGAATCTTACGTATACTTGGAAAATTTCAAAAGGAGCTGTAATTTAAAAGATCCAGAGATAATCCAGCTTTTGTGGAAACGTCTGATCCATCTGTACTTCTTTGGGATAGATAATGATCACTTTGAGAATTCAAAAAAGATTATAAATACCCTAGCCAAACAAGTATTACAATTTAATATAAAACTAAGTATAGAGCTTTTTATTGTAGGGAATTTTTTGTGTTTTATCAAAAGAGATAGCTATAGAATAAGAAAAAGATGGATAAATTTTAAAATACTGAATAACTAAAAATAGACCATTGCCAAAAATCCTTTTTAAATTAAGTCATTATCCTCAGGTTTCGGAAACTTTTGTTACTGCGCAAATTGTTACTGCTATAAAGTGTGGATTTGATGTGCAAATTTTAGTAAAAAAATTTATTGATTTTAAAGGAAAAGGTCTGGATGAAGTTTTTGAAAAATATAGTTTAGAAGAAAAAATAATAGAAGAGAAGATTAAAATCCCAAGAAAAAGGATTTCTAGATGGGTAGGAGCTTTTATTTTACTAGTTCAAAACATTAGATACCTGCCTAAAATTCTTCTGCTGATTGAGGAAAATAAGAAGTTGGACCTTACTATATTATATAAGATGAACTTTTATAAAAAGTTTAGAGGAACTGAAATTGTTCATATACAATTTGGTAATAATCATCAGCCATTTGAAATATTAAAAAAGGTTGGATTCATTAACTCTAAAATAATTGTTTCTTTTCACGGTCATGATGCTTTTTTTCCTATTTATGGATTTATACAACCGGGATATTATGACAGATTATTTAAGTACGGAAATTTAGTAGTGACTAACACTCCCTATCTTGAAAAGCAAGTAGCTTCTTTAGGTTGTGCTGTAGAGAAGCTTATATCCATCCCGATTGGCGTAGATACTACTTTTTTTAAACCAAAAAAAAATAAAATTACAGATTCCGATAGTGTGAAAATTATTACCGTTGGGAGATTGGATAAGGTAAAAGGACATGAATATGGAATTATGGTAATTGAAAAATTAATCAAATTCGGCCGTAACGTAAAATTCATTATAATAGGAGATGGTGAAGAAAGAGGAAGTCTACAAAAAATTTTAGTTGATAAACAATTAGAAGGTACTGTAAACCTGGTAGGAAAAAAAAATCAAGAAGAAGTTCGGGATCTTTTAAGGAGTAGTGATATTTATTTGTTCACAGGAGTTCCCGTAGAAAATAATAGGAGGGAAACCCAGGGGTTAGCCACCTTAGAGGCTCAAGCTTGCGGTTTACCTGTTGTTCTTTTTAATTCGGGTGGTGTTAAGTATACTATAGATAATGGCGAAACCGGATTTTTAGTAAAGGAATATGATGTGGATACTGTGGTAAGTAGAATAGAATTACTTATGGGGAATAGTGCTTTACGAAAAAAAATGGGACAAAAAGCCATTAGTTTTGTGGAGTGTAAATTTTCCCAAAAATCTATAGATAGGATTTGGTGTAAGACGTATAATCAGTTAATAAATGAGTAGCATTTCTATAATTATTCCGGTTTATAACAAAGAAGAGTTTATAAAGGAAACCCTACTTTCGATTTGGAATCAGGATTTCCAGGATTGGGAATGTTTATTGGTTGATGATGGATCGAGTGATAATTCGGTAATGGTAATAGAAGAATTCATTTCTGATAAACCACGGTTTAAATTAATGTTTATACCTGGTAAAAGAAATAAAGGTGCAAGTACCTGCAGGAATTTTGGTTTGGAAATTAGCTCTTCAAAGTATGTGCAATTTCTAGATGCAGACGATATTATTTCTAAAACTAAACTAGAGTCTCAAGTTCAAATAATGGAAAACGATCCTTCTGTTGATTTAGTTACTTGCAAATGGGGAAGACTTAATAATGCGGAAGAAGAAATTTATAATGATTTATCCGTTTACAATAATTTCTCTAACATACCGGAATTTTTAAAAATGTTGACTCAGTCTAAAGGCTATTTTCCCCTACATGCATATCTATTAAAAAAGGAAACTATTAAAAGAGCAGGTCTTTGGAATGAGAATCTTTCATTAAATGATGACGGTGAATTTATGATGAGAATTTTATCCTTTTCAAGGAAGATAAGATTTGCCTCGAAGCCTTATGTCTTGTATAGATATTCTACAGGTAGTAATGCAAGTAGTTATAATGATATTGTAGAAGTAGAAAGAGCTATTTATAGTTGGAAATTAATAGAAGTACATCTGGCTCTAGGGCTTTATCAAGAACAGATTTTTTTTACTGAATGGTCTAAAGGGAAGCTTTTTATTAATGTAAAAAATAGTTTTCCAGAATTAATAGATAAGCATAAAGATTTTTTTAAGTTTCAATTGCAGCAGGAAAGAAGTAAGAGAAGATTAATTAATCGGTTATTAAAGAAGTTGAAAAAGTGGAAAGGATGACTGAAGTATTAGTTTCTATAATTATTCCCTGCTATAATGATGGTAAATATATTGAGCAGGCTTTACAATCTGCTTTGGACCAAAAATATCCATATAAAGAAATAATAGTTGTAGATGATGGTTCAGACCAAAAAACCAAACAAGTTTTAGAAAAGCTAAAACCAAAAATGGATATTTTCTTGAGTCAGGAAAATCGAGGTGTAGTCGCCGCAAGAAACAGAGCGATAGATATTGCTAAAGGAACTTATATTATGACTCTGGATGCGGATGATTATTTTGATTCATCATTTTTAGGAAAAGCAGTTTCAGTATTAGATAGTAATACCGAGGTAGGAATGGTCTCTTGCCATGCCAACATAATAGATCAAAATAAGAATAAGCACATTCAAATTCCCAATGGGGAAGATTTTAATAAAGCCATCTTTAGAAATAATGTTTATGCCAGTTTGTTATTCAGGAAACAATGTTGGAAAGATGTAAATGGTTATGATCCAAATATGGCAATGGGATTTGAAGATTGGGAGTTCAATATCTCAGTAAGTAAAGCAGGATGGAATATAATGGTTATTCCGGAGGCTCTTTTTTATTACCGTGTTAAAAAAAAATCTAGAAATTATAATGCTAAGAAACATCAAAAGGAGCTAAGAAGTTATGTCTTTTATAAGCATAAAGACATAGGTGTTCAGAATTACCAGGAAACGATTGCCTTTTTTCTAAATGAAATTGAAGACCTTAGAAGCATAATAAAAGAATATCAACACAGCAGATCGTATAAGTTAGGATTTATTCTTTTAAAACCTATGAGAGTAATTAGAAAAATTTTTAGAATTTGAACCCATTAATTTCTATTATCATCCCAACTTATAATCGTTCAAATTTAATAGGATATACGATTAACAGTATTATAGCTCAAAAATACACGAATTGGGAATGTATAATTATAGATGATGGTTCTTCTGATGATACATGTGGTGTAATATCGATGTTTCAGAAAAATGAAAAACGAATAAAATACTTTTTAAGGGAAGGAAGTAGGTTAAAAGGTCCATCTGTTTGCAGAAATTATGGAATAAAAAAAGCTAAGGGACGGTTCATACAATTTTTTGATGATGATGATTTGATGTATCCGGAGTTATTATTAAAAAAAGTCGATTTATTAATAAAAAAGGAAGTGGATGTAGTAGTTTCTAAGGTAGATATTTTTAATGTAGCTAAAGGAGAAATAATTGATCAAAATAATGTCGAATCCGATGATTTAATTAAACATTTTATACTGGGAAAAATAACTTGGTATGTAAACGGGCCAATTTGGAAAAGGAAATTTTTACAAGAGCAATTTGATGAATCTGTACAAACCTTGGATGATTGGGATTTTAATTTAAGAAATATCTATAATAATCCTAAAATTTCATTTATAAATGAAGCTCTTTGCAGATATAATAGATTTGGTATTGGTACTTCTTTAAGTACCAAAAAAAGATCTAGAGGAAAGGATCAAGCAAGATCCGTTTTTTTTGTCTACAAAAAACACTATAAAATTTTAAAAGAAAAAGAGTTGTTAGAGAAAGAAATAAAAGTATGTCTCATGCGAAGGTTTACTTTTTTGTTGAGATCATCCTTGATAAATAAATCTTCAATTTCAACAAAAATTTTTGCTTTTATCATTAAAGAACATTCAATACTGGAACTGCGACGAATAATAGCTATTACTTTAGGCTACTATTCTTATTTAGCTTTTGGTAGAGGGTACCGATTCATTAAGTATATCTAATTATGAGAATCATAATTTTATTAGCCACCTATAATCGGAGCCATTTAATTGGTGAAACTCTAGATTCTATTTTAGAACAAACGTATAATGATTGGGAGTGTATAATTATAGATGATCATTCAGTAGATAATACAAGGGAAGCTATATTAAACTATGAACAAAAGGATAGAAGATTTTCTTACCACCTAAAAAATGGAAAGTATAAAAAAGGATTATCAGGCACAAGGAATTTCGGATTAGATCTGGCAAAAGAAAGAGGAGCGGAATTTATTCAGTTCTTTGATGATGATGATCTAATGCATCCTAAGAAGCTGGAACTTCAACTAATTCCATTTCTTAAAAATCCGGGTTTAAACTTTACGCTTTGTCAATATGAAAAGTTGGTACATGAGGGAAATAACTGGATAGTAGAACAGCCACGACTTCAGCTTGAATTTTCCCATCTGGGAGATGCCATTCTTACAGGTGAGATGAAAATGAATAGTCTTGGTCCGTTATGGAGAAGTGATTTTATTCAGAATTTCAGGTTCGATGAGCGATTAAGATATGCTGAAGAATGGGAACTTTATACCAGGATTGGTTATAAATATCCGAATAATTATGAGGTTGTTGATGAATACTTGTTTCAGTATAGAAAGCACGAAGATACGCTAACTTTAGGAGAGGATAAGAATTACCAACGTAGGAAAACCTCAGCAGTAAGTCGGATAATAATTCTGGAGTATCTTTTAGAACATAAGTTGCTTACCAAAAAAAGTGTTTTGTTTCTGGCGAATACATTTTTGTTGTATCAATATAATCCGAGGCTGATAGAACGTCTAAAAATATACGTACAAAGTCATAATGGATTTTCCCGTAAAATAATGTGGTATTTGAATACAGGACTCATTATAGGAAAACTTTATAGGAAAACTCTTAGAAGAATGGCACATTGGGTTTAAGAAAGCAGAAATGAACCATCAAATAAAAGTTTCAATTATCATTCCTACGTATAACCGTAGTCATTTGCTTATGGAAACTCTGGAGTCTGTCCAGGCTCAAAGCCTGCAAGATTGGGAGTGTTTAATTGTAGATGACGGTGGGAACGATGACACTGAAGAGGAAGTTTCAAAATTAAATAAGAAGGATAACCGTTTTAAGTATTACAAAAGGCCATTAGAATATCCTAAAGGAGCCTCAAATTGTAGAAATTTTGGCTTTTCCCTTAGTTCTGGCAATTATATTCAATGGCTGGATGATGATGATATTCTTTCGAAAAGAAAACTGGAATTTCAAGTGAATGCTTTGGAACAAACTAAAAATCATTTCATTTTCGCGAGCTGTGAATGGGATCTATTATGGCCGGGCAAGAAATTGGAATTGAAAAATTGTTTCCCCGGTGATGAAATGCTAAAAGAGAATTTTTTTCGAGTTATGGCTGATAGGCAAAATTTCATTCCATCTTTGGCTTATTTAGTTTCAAGAAAATTGCATATAGCGGCGGGTAATTGGAATACTGAATTATCTATAAATCAGGATGCAGAATACTTTACACGTATTCTTATAAAATCCGAGAAATTAATTAATGTGAAGGATTGCTATGTTTTATATAGGGAACATGATGCCGGAAGGATAAGTAGAAAAAGAACTCCGGAAAATATGATGTCATTTTTTCTCAGTCTGGAATTAATGCAGTCTTATCTAAAGTTTCACAATATCAATGCAAGATCGTATTTTAGATGGAAATTACTGAAGTGGTTATTGGCTTATTATAGTTACTATCCAGAAATAATGAATCAGTACTATCATCTTTTTAAAGAAAATGGTATAGATTTGAAATGGTATAAATTTTATGCATTTAAGCACAGGATTTATAGAAGTGTATATCCAGTATATAAACAACTGAAATCTTGAAAATCCTCCTCTGTTTTGGTACCCGCCCGGAAGCCATAAAAATGGCTCCGGTTATTCATGAATTCAAAAAGCAGAAAATTGCTTTTAAGGTTTGTGTAACCGCACAGCACCGGGAAATGCTGGACCAGGTGCTGGAGTTTTTTGAAATAAAGCCAGATTATGACCTGGATTTAATGGAAGCGGGGCAATCTTTAAATGGACTTGGTTCAAAAATATTTAGTGCAATAGATAAAGTTTTTGATGATTGGCTTCGAGGCTTCCCTTCGGCTCAGACTCAGGGCAGGCAGCTCAGTAGGACTGAGGGGAATATACAAGATAGTGCTGATCTTCGACAGGCTCAGCCCGACAATGATGCTCAGCCCGACAATATTGTGCTGGTGCATGGAGACACTACTACGGCTTCTATGATTGCACAGGCTGCTTTCCACAGGCAGATAAAAGTAGGGCATGTGGAAGCCGGTTTACGTACCTACAATAAATCCTCTCCCTTTCCCGAAGAGATTAATCGGCAAATAATTTCCAGGATAGCAGATTTTCATTTTGCTCCAACCACACGGGCCAGGGCTAATCTTTTAAAAGAACAGATTTATAAAGAGCAGATCGTCATGACCGGCAATACGGTGGTGGATGCCTTGCATTGGGCGGCAAAAAAGCTTTCAGGAAAAGTTTTAACGGAAGAGATCAGGAGCATTCAGTCTTTGCTGAATGCTCAAAAACAATTAATTTTAGTTACCGGGCATCGGCGGGAAAATTTTGGAAAGGGACTGGAAAATATTGCGGAAGCACTGCTGGAGTTATCCTTACGACCTAATGTCGAAATAGTATATCCTGTGCATTTGAATCCAAATGTAAAGGAGTCGGTACATCGTATTTTAGCAGATAGGCCAAACATTCATCTTATTCCTCCGGTTAGTTATCCCGCAATGTTATGGTTAATGCAAAGAGCTGCAGTGATAATTTCGGACTCGGGCGGAATCCAGGAAGAAGCACCGACTTTTGGAAAACCTGTGCTGGTAACCCGGGAATTTTCCGAACGAATGGAAGGAGTGGATGCAGGCTTTTCGGTTCTTGTGGGAACCGATAAAACCAGGATCATAGAAGAAACAGATCGCCTACTTAATAATCCACCTGATCTGTGTAAAAAGACAAATCCTTATGGAGATGGCAAGGCAGCTGAGAGGATTGTGGAGTTTTTGATTAAACAGATTTTGATATAAAGGGGCTTCGACAGGCTCAGCCAGTCTGCGCTACGAGTGTTCTTGTGAAGTTTTTCACTGAGTTTTTCCGCCTCACTAATCTTGCCTGTCCCACTGAGCTTGTCGAAGTGGGGGTTCGTGAGTTCCGACCCTGGTAGCGACAGGCTCACCCAGGCTGCGCCACGATTGTTCTTTTGAGTGTCCCACTGAGCTTGTCGAAGTGGGGTTGTATGTTCCAAAGTGGCTTCGGCAAACTTAGCCCGACTAGCGCTTGCCCTAATGTGATTATCGAAGTGGAGTGTGAATTAATGTGATTTAGAAAATAATAACTTACCTTTAAGAATGAAGTTTTTCTTTGTCTATATTGTTCAATGTTCTGATGATTCCTTTTACACCGGAGTGACCTCAAATCTTGAAAAAAGATTATATCAACATAATTCCGGGTATTACCAAAATGCGTATACATTTACAAGGAGACCAGTAGTACTAAAATGGTTTGAGCAATTCACAGATCCGTACCAGGCATTTAAAGTAGAAAAGCAGTTGAAGGGCTGGAGTAGAAGAAAGAAAATAGCACTGATTGAAGACAATTGGGAAAAATTGGTGTGCTATTCAAAGAACTACACAGAATACGGTAAGTCCTCCCAAGGTTCATCCTAAGTTTTTCCGTGGTCCCATTGCGTTTGCCCGTCCCACTGAGTTTTGTTGTCCCACCGAGTTTGCCTGTCCCACTGAGCTTGTCGAAGTGGGGTTCGAATTCAGCGAAATTTATATCTTTACCGTAAACCCAAAGCTGTTGAAACCTACTTCTCAAAAGAAAATACTTGTCGTTGCCGAATCCATTGATGTGGAAGACAGCAGTGGGTCTAAAGCCAATGTGGCACTTATTCTAAATTTAAAGAAAGCGGGATTTGAGGTAAAAGTCTATCACTATACAAGAAAAGAGATTGATCTTCCGGGAGTGCAGTGCATAGCTATAAAAGAGAAAAAGTGGAATTCCCTTTTTCTGCTGAGTCGGGTACAGCGAAAAATTCAACACGGGTTTAAAGTTAATCTTGCCAAACGTTTAGAACCTGTATTCGGATTTTCATTTACTTTTTTTAATGATGTAAGGAGTATTGCCGAAGCTTTGAGAAAGGAGAAGAAATTTAAACCTGATATTGTTCTGACTTTAAGTAAAGGTGCCAGTTTCCGCCCGCATTATGCGATGCTTCAGGTTCCGGAATTGCAAAATAAATGGATGGCTTATATTCATGATCCATATCCGTTTCACTATTATCCCGAACCTTATAACTGGAGCGAGCCGGGATATCAAAAGAAAATTAAGTTTTTTCAGGAGCTTTCAGAAAAATGTAAATGGGTGGCCTTTCCCAGCCTGTTGTTAAAAGACTGGATGAAGTCTAAATTTCCGAAATTTGAAGGAAAAGAGGTAATTCTTCCACATCAGCTTATCGAAAAGGAAAATCCAGCCGAACTACCGGATTTCTTTAATTCTGAAAAATTTACACTTCTGCATGCAGGAAATTTGATGAAGCAGAGGCCTCCTTTTCACCTGATAAATGCATTTCAAAAATTCCTGGAAAAAGTACCGGAGGCACAAAAAAATGCAGAATTACTATTGATTGGCCAGGCTTCTTATCATCGGGAAAAACTTCAGAAAAAAGCGAATAAGATTCCCCAACTAAGAATAAATGATTACCTGCATTATGAAACTGCCCTGGCTTTGCAGAAAAACGTTTCTGTAAATATAATTCTGGAAGCCAAAACAGAAATGAGTCCGTTTTTACCGGGAAAATTTCCACATTGCATAGCCGCTGAAAAGCCTATATTGCTTTTAGGGCCATCAAAAAGTGAATCACTAAGGTTACTGGGGGAAGGATATCCATATTGGGCTGAAGTGGAAGATGAGAAAAAGATAGAGAAGCATCTAGAAGATTTATACAGGAGATGGCTAGAAAATGCCAGAGATTTAACGATGAAAAGAGAAGATCTCAAAAGCTATCTTTCAGCAGGTTATTTAAAGGCCGAAATTGAAAAACTGTTTGTCTAACATGGAAGCATCCATTCTTATAGTTTCCAGGAACCGCAGAACTGAACTTTCCAGGACATTAAAGATCCTGCATAGATATGTAGATGAGGAGGTTCATGAAATACGGGTTTTTCTCGATGGTTGCACAGATGATTCAGAGAGTTTAAAGCAGGAATTTCCGGAAGTCCACTGGATGTATTCAGAAAAAAGACTTGGGGCATCCAGGGCACGAAATGTTTTGTATAAAACCGCCAGGGGAAATTTATTATTTGGTTTTGACGATGATGCACACCCATTACAGTCTGATTTTATTAAAAGATCGGAAAAATTGTTTAAAGAATATCCTAAACTTGCGATTATCGGGTTTAAGGAAATAAAAGGAAACTGGAGCTCTGATAATGATATCCCACTGGAATTAATTAAGGTGCAGCCGGATTTTCTGGTGAACGATTTTGTGGGTTGTGGTTTTGTAATAAAAAAAAGTATATATGATGAAACCCGGGGATTTCCCGCATGGATCGATATATACGGGGAGGAATGGTGTGTGGCATTGGAGGTACTTGAAAAAGGTTATAATATTCTTTATACTTATAGCATTCAGGTAAATCACCGGATCGAAAAGACCAAAAGAGGAAAGGAAGCGAATTATTTCCGCTTCGGAAAGCAATTGAAGAATACCTCTTATTTTTATATGGTGTATTATCCTTTTCCCCTGTTCCTAAAGAAGATTTTCAGACTATATATTCTTAATTTTAAAAAGTATGGACTGAAAGATCGGAAGTTTTTTCAAAAATTCTGGGTCACTATGTTTGAAAATGTTTTAAATCTCAGAAAGATTTGGAAAGAAAGAAACCCGGTTCATCCAAATACACTGGCTACTTTTAATAACCTTTCAAAACCCCTTTATTAATGGCTTTTTTAATTGCAGAAGTAGGTCAGGCGCACGATGGGAGTTTAGGTCTTGCTCTAAGTTATATTGATGCTTTGGCCGAAACAGGAGTGGATGCTGTAAAGTTTCAGGTGCACATTGCCGATGCAGAGAGCAGTATCCATGAGCCATTCAGGGTGAAGTTTTCGCAACAGGATAAATCCCGGTTTAACTATTGGAAGCGGATGGGATTTTCTCTGGATCAATGGAAACTGATTAAAACAAGATGTAATGAAAGAGGGGTGGAGTTTTTGGCTTCCCCTTTTAGCAATGCAGCGGTAGACCTTTTGGAAGAAGTTGGAGTGAAGCAGTATAAAATAGGGTCGGGGGAAGTGAATAATTTCCTTTTGCTGGAAAAAATTGCTAGAACAGGAAAACCCATTATTCTATCTTCGGGAATGAGTTCATTTTCTGAACTGGATAAAACGGTGGAATTTCTTAAAAGACGAGAAATAGAGTTTTCTATTTTACAGTGTACTACGGCTTATCCAACCAGTCCGGAGAATTATGGTTTAAACGTGATGGGGGAATTAAAAGACCGCTATAATGTGGCCGTGGGCTATTCCGATCATTCCGCAGGAATTGAAACCTGTATTGCAGCGACGGCTCTCGGAGCAGAGATCCTGGAGTTTCATGCGGTTTTTGACAGGAGGAGTTTTGGTCCTGATGCAAAATCGTCGTTAGAAATAGATGAGATAAGTCAGTTGGTGAAATCTGTCCGAAACATTGCTCTAGCTCAGGAAAATCCTGGGAATAAAGAAGATAATTCTGCGTTTAAAGACTTAAAAAATATCTTTGAGAAATCTTTAGCAGTAAATAAAGATCTCTCTGTGGGGCATATACTGAAGTTTAATGATCTGGAGGCGAAAAAGCCTAAGGGCTTCGGCATTCCTGCTTCAGAATTTGAAAAGGTCATTGGGAAGGAGTTAAAACAGAGTTTAAAGCAGTGGGATTTTTTAAAGGGGGAGAATTTGGGGTAAAGTGTCTCCATGCGAACTGTCATTGGGAGTCCGCCCCAGGGGGCCGTGGCAATCTGTTGTGGATTACCTTCTAACATGATCTTGAATTTTCACAACAGATTGCAGCACTACGTTTCACTCCGCTCGCAATGGCGGTAAAACATGATTGGAACCGTCATTGCGAGGCCGCCAGGCCGACGCAATCTCATCAGGCATCCACTGCACATGATGGTGACTCACCGATAATAAATTTGCTGCGCTGCCTGCAATGATGCTTTTGCTATGATCTTTTCGAAGTCCTGCGCATTGACCAATGTTATTCTATTGAATTTTCTTTATTTTAGCCTCAATAACTTCCCTAATGATTATGAATCTTAAACAATTCGCCCATTCTGAGTATAAGCAGTATTGTAAAGCTGAGGGAAGTCAACATATTGTAAGTGAATTTGCACTTTTCCACATTCTGAACCTTGTGAAAAAATACGGGTTTAAAAGGATCTTAGAAGTTGGTGTGGGGATAGGAACTATTTCCGGGTCTTTAATTAAATTTTCAAAAGAAAAGGGGTTTGATATAGAATTCATAGGGACTGAAGCAAATGATTTTTGTCTAAGTCAGATACCTAAGAACTTAGGAGAGAATTTTTCTAAAATGAATTTATATCCTGAAGTTTCAGCATTATCTTCAAAGAAAAAATATGATTTGATTATTGTTGATGGAAGTGAGCAAAATCTGAAAGAAATCAAACGAAAAATGGTTCCCGGGGGAATAGTTGTAATTGAAGGGGATAGAAAAGATCAGGTAGAAATAATTAAGCAGATTTTTCCTAAATTGAAATATGCGCATTTGATTTCATTAAATAAGAATGGGGAATATTCAGTAAAAAAATCTGGTGACTTTCAGGGTGGTCTTAAGGTAATATTTACATCACCAACAGGGAAGCAATTCCTGCATTGGATAAGAATAAGAGCAAGTACTGCTGCAAGATTTCAAATAAGAAAATTTCTATGACGAATGTGTTTATACGTAAAATCTGCGTAGTAGTTACCGCTCGCCCCTCTTACAGTCGGATCAAAACTGCACTTACTGCTATAAAAAATCATCCGAAGCTGGAACTACAGTTAGTGATTGCCGGTTCTGCTTTACTGGATCGTTATGGAAATGCGGTGGATTTTATTGAAAGGGACGGCTTTTCTATTGCAGCAAAAGTTTTTATGGTGCTGGAAGGGGAGAATCCTACCACTATGGCTAAAACAACCGGAATTGGGGTGATGGAACTCACCAATGTTTTTTACAATTTACAACCGGATGCGGTCATCACAATTGCCGATAGATTTGAAACCATTGCTACTTCCATCGCAGCAGCTTATCAGAACATTCCGTTGGTACACGTACAGGGAGGGGAAGTTACCGGCAGTATAGATGAAAAAGTGCGGCATTCAAATACAAAACTGGCAGATCTGCACCTGGTTTGTACTGAAGATGCACGCCAACGGGTAATAAAGCTTGGCGAAGACCCTGAAAAGGTTATCAATACCGGATGTCCTTCAATAGATCTTGCGAGAGAAGTGGAAGAAAATCCGGACCTTGATTTTAATCCCATTAAAAAATATGGAGGAGTAGGTGCCGAATTGAACTGGAAAGAAGGTTATGTTGTGGTAATGCAGCACCCTGTTACTACAGAATATAAAGAAGCTAAGAAACATATTCAGGAAACACTTAGAGCCATTAAAGCTTTAGGTTATCCTGCCTTCTGGTTCTGGCCCAATGTAGACGCGGGATCTGATGGAACTTCAAACGGAATCCGTGCATTTCGGGAGTTAGAGCAGCCAAAAAATATTCATTTTTTCAAGAATATGGAGCCTATGGATTTTCTGAAGCTCTTGAAAAATTCAAAAGTTTTGGTAGGGAATTCCAGTGCCGGACTCAGGGAATGTGCCTACCTGGGTGTTCCGGTGGTGAATATCGGAAATCGTCAGCACAGAAGGAGCCGTGCCGAGAATGTTACTGACGTAACTTATAAAGAAGAAGAAATACTTAAAGTAACAAAGTCGGCTATTGAACAACAGCATTTTAAAAGTTCCGGACTTTACGGAAGCGGAAATTCCGGCGAAAAAATTGCAGAGATCTTAGCTGAAGCTGAACTGACTTTTAGCAAAACGATTACGTACTAGTGAGGGTTTTAGGAATCATACCTGCCAGGGGAGGAAGCAAAGGAGTTCCGGGAAAAAATATTCTTGAATTTGGCGGGAAACCTTTAATTGCTTACGCAATCGAAACCGGACAAAAGAGTAAGCTGCTTACTGAACTGGTGGTGAATACAGAAGATGAAGAAATAAGCAGGGTTTCCGAAGAATATCAGTGCAGGGTAATAAAACGCCCTGAGAAATTAGCTTCAGATACTTCCAATGTCGTAGACACTGTTCTAAATACCCTTCAGGAATTTGAGGACGAAAATACGTTTTTTGATGCTGTAATGTTGCTTCAACCTACAGCACCTTTACGAACAGCAAAGGACGTGGATAATGCAATTGAAATTTTACAATCTGAAGATACAGATGCAGTGATAAGTATGGTGTCTGTAGGAGATAATCATCCCGCCAGGATGTACAGAATAGAAGGCAGGGAAGCTAAATGTGAGATGCCCGAATTCGAAACCACCAGAAGACAGGATCTGCCTAAGAGATACATTAGGAACGGATGTATTTATTTGATGAAAACTGATATCCTTAAAAAGGAGAAAACTTTTATGCCGAAATCAAAAGCTATTTATAAGATGGATGCGGAATGGGCAGTAAATATTGATACTGAAATGGATGTTCTTATTCTGCATGCCCTGATTGAGAAATGGAATAACCTGAACCAATGAAAGTTTTAATAACAGAGCCTTTAGATTTTGGAGAAGAGAACCTAGAATTGCTTCGGGGGATATCGGAGGTCTTAAAAGGACCATTTTCAAGAACTGAATTGTTGAAAGCTGTCGAAGAAGCAGATGTTCTGATGATCCGACTGGGGCATGTTATTGATAAAGAAATTATTGAAAAAGCCAATAAGCTAAGGTTCATTCTGACTCCTACCACCGGATTGAATCATGTAGATGTTAACGCCGCTGAAGAAAAAGGAATTAAAGTAATTTCCTTAAGAGGTGAAACTGAATTTCTGGCGGGCATTCCTTCTACAGCCGAGCATACATGGGCTTTACTCTTATCTTTACTGCGGAAAATTCCGGCGGCTCATAATCATGTTACGAATGGATACTGGGAAAGGGATTACTTTAAGGCACATAATCTTTATCATTATAAACTTGGGATTCTAGGCTTCGGAAGAGTTGGAAAGCAGATTTCAGAATATGCCAGAGTATTTAAAATGCCGTTTGTATTTTATGATAAAGATTACAACCTGAAAAATCATCCTAACGCTGTGGAAGACCTGGAGCGATTTATGTCAGAAATAGATGTCCTTTCTATTCATATTCCCCTGAATCAGGAAAACACCAGATTCTTAAATGAAACAAATCTTAAATACCTGAAATCCACTGCATACATTGTAAATACTTCCAGGGGAGAAGTAATTGATGAAACTGTTTTGGCTGATATGCTAATTCAAAAGAAAATCTCCGGTTTGGCTACAGACGTATTAGATTCAGAGAATTCTGCAGAAGCGCGTGGGAACAATCCTTTAATAAAAGCAGCAAAACATTTGGACAATGTAATCATTACTCCTCATATTGCAGGTGCAACTTATGAATCCATGTGGAGAACGGAAGAGTTTGTGATTAGAAAGTTTCGCAGAATATCGAAAGCATAATCTCTTTTCCTGTTTAAATTCTTATTTTAAAGCTTCATAGAATAATATGCAGGTCAATACTTCAGTGAAAAAATCGCAAAATACTCTGGGACTGGTAATAGTTGACGGTGTGGGTTATCGGAATTTTATTCTAAGTGATTTTATTACGCAAAGCTTAGACACTTTCGATGAGGTGGTTATTTTTTCTGGATTACCATCTGAATCTTTTGAGATGCAGGAGCAGGTAAATGTAAAGATCGTTGAACTTCCCGTTTTTAAGGAATCGGGTGAAACCTGGTTTTGGCGTAAATTAAAAGAGGTAGCTCATATGCAGCTTCATAAAAATAAATTTGCAGGCATAAATTATAATCTTCAGAAAAATTTTCCTGTTACAAAATCAAAACGTGCTTTAATCACCAAAATAATATTTAGGCTAACCTCTAAATTTCATTCAGAAAAATGGATAAGAAGGTTTTATAAAAACCAGGTAAGCTCATTAAAAAATGCTGAGGTTCATCAATTATACAGGGATTTACTTAAGAAAGAAAAACCTGATCTTTTATTCTTCACTCACCAAAGGCCACCTTATCTCGCACCACTTGATTATAGTGCGAAGAAATTAGGAATTAAAACCTGCTCTTTTATCTTCAGTTGGGACAATTTACCTTCAAAAGGAAGAATGGCAGCGCCTTTCGATTCCTTCCTGGTCTGGAGTAATTTGATGAAGAAAGAACTGCATTATTTTTATCCTGAAACGAAAAATCAACCGGTTGAGGTAGTAGGCACTCCCCAATTTGAACCCTACGTTCTGGATAGATATAGGTCTTCTAAAGCCGATTTTTACCAAAAATTTGACTTAAATCCTTCATTTAAGACTATTTGTTATAGTTGTGGTGACGCTTCCACCAGTAAAAATGATCCATTTTATATAAAAACCATAGCCCAATTTATTGTACAGGAAAAATTGGCAAAAGAGGTAAATTTTCTGGTACGGACTTCTCCTGCTGAAGATGGCTCAAGGTTTAAAGATTTGGTGGAAAAATTTTCTTTTATTAAATGGAATTATCCGAAATGGGAATTAACCCGTGAAAATCATCCGGAACCCTGGTCCCAAAGGGTGCCCCTTGCAGAAGATCTTATGGATTTAAGATCACTGCTGGAAAATTGTGATTTGAATATTAATATGTGCTCCACGATGAGTCTTGATTTTATGTTATTTGACAAACCTGTAATAAATCCCACCTTCGGAACAGGAGAAAATTATCTTTATGATGATCAGAAATATTTGCTATACAGCCATTATGAGAGAGTGGTAAAAAGCGGGGCAGTAGCAATTGTAAAGAATGTTGACGAGCTGCTTCGGGAAATTAACTTCAGCTTAAATAATCCTCAAGCCCGTCTTCAGGAACAAAAGGAGTTACTTAAAATACAAATTGGAAAGCCGCTGAAAGGAACCAGTCAGAGAATTGCTAAAACTTTAAAAGAATTTTCAGAAGCTTGAGCAATAGGAAGCAAATAGCGGTAATTTGCAACTACGAGCTTAAACCAGACCGGATTGGGGGAATGGACAGGTTCTTTGTAGCTTATGACGATGCCTGTAAAGAAAAGGGTTTTCAGGTAGACTGGTTCTTTAGTAATTGCACACTTCATAATTTTTTTACTAATTTGACTGTTTATGCTTCTGAAGAAATTTCTGCAGAAGATCAGTTCCTGAGTAAAACAACAGGATCAAAATATAACATTGTAGTCACCCATTTCCTGGCACTCTGCACTTCGTTCTATAAAAAGCTGAAAGAAAGAAGTCAGCCTTATGTTATTGCAGTAGATCATAATCCGCGTCCGTTACACGGTTTTCCGTTGAAAAAACGGGTAAAGAATAAACTTAAAGGCAGACTCTATTCTCAGTATATCGACTGTTTTGTTGGGGTATCCCAGTATACTGCCGACTATATCCTTCAGGATTACGGCGGCTATCTTCGGAAAAAAACAAAAGTTGTTTATAATGGAATTGATACTTCTGTTTATCTCAAGAGAACGACAAAAAAATGGGGAAAGTTCATTGTGGCTTCCCATTTAAGGGAATCAAAAGGAATCCAGGATCTAATTGAAGCTGTGAATTTACTTTCTGAAGAAAAAAAGAAGCTGCTGAAAATTGACATTTTCGGGGTGGGTCCCCTGGAAACCCGACTAAAAGAAATTGTGAGAGAATATAAACTGGAGCCGCAATTTAATTTTAAAGGCAGTACTTCAAATTTACCGGAGTTGTTGCAAAATTATTCATTTTTACTGCAACCTACTTACATGGAATGTTTTAGTTTGTCTATTTTGGAAAGTCTTGCCGCAAACGTCCCGGTAATTACCACTCCCGTGGGAGGAAACCCGGAAATAATTACAAATGGAAAGAACGGTTTTCTTTTTCCGGCAGGGAATATTGCAGCGCTGAGTGAACTACTTGAAACAATACTGGATGGTGAGTTAAATATTTCCGGGGATGTGAGCAGATTAATAGAAGATCAATACAACCTGAAAAAGATGGTGGATGAACATATAAATCTGTTGCCATGCATATAGGTTTCCTCACGCCGGAATATCCGAATCCCCAATCCACAGCTTCCGGTGGTTTAGGAACCAGTATTAAAAACCTCGCTTCTTCGCTTGTTGCAAAAAACATAAAAGTCAGCGTTTTTATCTACGGACAAAAGCAAGACCTGATATTTAAGGAGAATGGGATCAGTTTTTATTTTATTAAACAGAAAAAGTACCGCTTCCTGGGCTGGTACCTTTACAGGAAATATGTTCAGAAAGTTCTTAATGTTAAGATTCAAAAAGAAAAAATAGATCTTATTGAAGCACCTGACTGGACGGGGATTACTGCTTTTATAAAGCTTTGCTGTCCGTTAATTATTCGGATGCACGGTACTGACGCTTATTTTTGTGAGCTGGAAGGAAGAAAACAGAAGTATAGAAACCGGCTTTTTGAAAAGATGGCTTTAAAATCTGCAGATGCGCTTGTTTCCGTGAGTACTTTTACTGCGGAAAAGACAAAAGAAATTTTTAAGCTTAAGCAGGCAATCACAGTTATTCCGAATAGCATTGAAACAGCAAAATTCACTCCTTCAAAAAAAACTGTTGTAAGAAACCGACTGCTTTATTTTGGGACGATAATACGGAAGAAAGGAGTGCTGGAGCTGGCTTTTATTTTCAATGAAATCGTCAAAAGCAATCCGGAAGCCGAGCTTTGGATGATAGGAAAAGATGTGTTGGATATTTTTGAGAAGAAGTCAACCTTAGAACTTTTTCAGGAAAAACTGAGTCTGCAGGCAAAGCAACGATTAAGATATTTTCCTGAAGTCAGTTACTCAGAAATTAGAAAACAGCTCGCTGAAGCAGCGATGATCGTACTACCGAGTTTTGCTGAAGCCCTGCCTATGACCTGGCTGGAAGCAATGGCCATGGAGAAGGCTATGGTAACGTCTAATATAGGCTGGGCAAAGGAAGTGATGATTAACAACAAGACCGGCTTTACCGAAAATCCTAAAAATCATAAAGCCTACGCTGAAAAAATAATAAAACTATTACAAGATCCGGAACTTGCACAACAAATGGGAAAAGCTGCAAGGGAACAAGTTCTTAAAAAATTTTCTACGGAAATTGTGGTGAAGCAGAATATTGATTTTTATACGAGGATAGTAGAGAATTAATCGTGGGATCCAGTCATTGCGAGGCCGAAAGTCCTACGCAATCTTACGAGGCATCCTCCAAACATGATGTAACTCCCTCCACAACAGATTGCTTCGCTGCGTTCACTCCGCTCGCAATGGCGTTGAAAGCACCATTGGAACCGCCATTGCGAAGGAGCCTTAAAGGCGACTGACGCAATCCCATGAAACTCGCTCCTCACAGCCCGAATTAATCTCCAAAGGCTAGTTCAAAACATATTTGGAATTTATACTACATTTGTTCAAAGTCAATTCTCCTTGAAAATTCTCATTCATCAAAAAGCACAAATTCCTATAAAAGTAATTTCTTCAGATGCTGAAGAAGTAGCGTTAACCAATACTACCTGTCCTGGCGCCTTATGGGAATTAGCAGAAAGATTTCCTAATGAAATTATTGGCTGGTGCGAAGAAGAATTATATAAGAATGTAAAGCTAGAGAATTGGAATAGAACTTTCCAGCATAACTTAATGATGGCTTCCTATGCTGTAAAAACAATTTTTCTGCCTGAAAGTATAGGTTATGTAGATCAATTGCCTTTTGTGAATGTGAACCGGAAGGTAAAATATCCTACCTGGCAAATGAGCAGCGACTTGGGGGGTATTAAGGGCAAAGTATTGCTGAAGTTTAAAAGATTGTTTAAGGATATTTCCGGCCTCGGCTACCTTTTAAATTCCATTGCTAAAACAGGGCAACAAAACGGTCTTTTTTGCTATAGCGATCCCGCTCTTACCACTGAAGGGACAAGTAATAAACCTGTTTCACAGGCTTCACAGTCGGAATTGTTTTCATTTATTCAGCAACATTATACCGGCTTCTGGACTTCGGTTTTGTTGTGGTGCTTATGGAAGTACGAAAATAAATTGCCTGTTTTGGCTTATTTCCTGGCTTTTTTTAAGAAAAACATTTTTAGGGAAGAGGTAGAGCTTTCGGAGTTTAAATATGAATTAACCTGGGGCAGCAATAATGCTTCCGTAGATGTAATCATTCCCACTTTGGGCAGGAAAAATTATCTTGAACAGGTGCTGGAAGATTTGAAAGTACAAAGCTTAAAACCACAACATGTTATAATTATTGAACAGGATCCTGAAAAAAATTCTGAGTCTCAGCTTAAAGAAATTATTAGTAAAGATTGGCCTTTTTCAATTATCCATCATTTTACACATAAAACCGGGGCCTGTAATGCCCGCAATATTGCTTTACAAAAAGTGCAAAGCGAATGGGTGTTTTTTGCTGATGATGATATCCGCCTGCCATCAGATCTCCTGAAAAATGTTTTGGAAGAAGCATCAAAATATCAAATCTCAGCTGTTAATTTAAATTGTAAACAGCCTGGTGAAGAAACTGTATTTGGAAAAATTAAACAATGGGGCAGTTTTGGTGCGGGTACGAGCGTGGTTAAAAAAGCTTTTGCCAAAAAATGCCGTTTTTCAGAAGTCTTTGAATTTGGATTTGGAGAAGATGCCGATTTCGGAATGCAGCTGCGCAAGCACGGTTGCGATATAATTTATCATCCTGAACTTCAAATCATCCATTTAAAAGCTCCTTCAGGAGGTTTTAGGAATAAGAAGGTTGTTCACTGGGAGCATGGTGAGATGTTGCCCAAACCATCTCCCACTTTAATGGCTTATGCCTTTAAACATTATACCCCGCAACAAATAAAGGGTTACAAAGTTTCATTATTTTTAAAATACTATAATCGGCAACCGGAAAAGAATCCCTGGAAATATTTCAGGCAAATGCAAAAAAGGTGGAAGTTAAGTGAAGAATGGGCAGAGGAATTATTAAAGAGCAATGGTTCTTTACACTCATCTCTCAATTCATAAAATCTTCTTACTGCCTTTATTGGTTTTTATATATTTGTTCTGCCTTTACCCCAAATTTCTTAGAAACCAGGATGAAATTTTCTTTAATAATATGTACCTATCACAGGCCACAGCCTTTGCTGAAGCTTTTAAAGTCTGTTGCGGAACAAAATCTTTATCCTGATCAAATCCTCATTATCGACGGTTCCCATAACAATGACACCGCTAATGCACTTGAAAAAGAATCCTTTTTAAAGCTGAAATATTTTAAAGTTACTGAGGAAAATCGTGGGCTTACAAAACAGCGTAACTTTGGAATAAAAAGAGTTGCCGCATCTTCTGAAATTGTTTGTTTTCTCGATGATGATATTGTGCTGACTCCTTCTTATTTTAAAAATCTTCTAAATACGTACACCGCTTTTCCTGATGCTGTGGGAGTGGGAGGTTATATTATTGATGAGGTTGAGTGGAATAAATCTGATAATGAAGATTCACATTATCATGAATTTGAAATTGATGGTTGGAAAAGAAAACTTGGGAGCCGGAATGTGTTAAGGAAAAAATTAAATTTACTTAGTACCAAGCCTCCCGGTTATATGCCGGCAGAAGGTAATGGATTTTCAACCGGCTTTTTACCTCCTTCCGAAGAAAATTATTCTGTGGAATTTTTTATGGGAGGAGTGGCTTCTTATAGAACTTCATTGTTTGAGAAAATATCATTTTCAGAATATTTTCAGGGTTACGGACTTTATGAAGATATGGATTTTTGTCTCAGGGCTTCTAAAGTGGGACAACTCTATGTTAATACAAATGCTAAACTTTATCATTATCACGAAGAGGGAGGAAGGCCAAATAAGTTCAGGTATGGCAAGATGGTGGTTCGAAATGGCTGGTATGTTTGGCGTGTAAAATATCATCATCCGACGCTAAATGCGAAAATTAAATGGCACGCAACGGCATGGCTGCTCACATTAATCAGGTTGGGGAATGGATTTACTACTTCAGAAAAAAAATCGGCATTTACAGAGAGTGTGGGGAGAATATGGGGATGGTTGAGCTTACTTTGGAATACGCCGAATGTGCATAGATAAATGAGGAGAAAATTTTTTACATATTTGGGGATTTTTCTTCTGGTGGGAATTTTCATGTTGTTGATATTGAATTTTAAATATCCGTTCATAAACTCTGTGGTAGGCAAATGGTCTGTAGGATATTCTTTTAATGATGAGGTGCTTGAAAAGCCAGTTCTGGATCCTGATAATATTATTTCATATCCCGAAGTGGATAGTATTTTGGATGAACCAGGTCATTATATTGCTGATCCTTTTTTTATAATGGAAAAGGATACTTTTTACCTTTTTGTTGAGCTAAAAGGAAAAAAAGATGCTGACATTGCACTTTTTACTTCTCCTGATGGTGAAGATTACCAGTATAAAGGCGTTGTGTTGGATGAGCCTTTTCATCTTTCTTTTCCGCAGGTCTTTAAGCACAAAGATGAATTTTATATGTTTCCGGAAACTAATCAATGCGATAATGTGATTCTGTATAAGTCCGCTGATTTTCCTTATAAATGGCAAAAAATCGATACCCTTATAAAAAACCGAAAATTAAAAGATCCAGCTACTCTGCTTTCCGAAGATTTGAACCTGATTGTGGCCGTAGATGAGCATATGCAACAGTATATGTTTACAGCCGATTCCTTAAGCGGGGCGTGGAATAAAGCAGAAGATTATACAGGTCGGCTTGGAAATGAAACCCGACCGGGGGGGAGATTTTTCGAATTTAATGGCAATCATTATTTGCCAATTCAGGACCGGAGGTATGGTTATGGTTCGGCAATTTCAATTTTCAGATTAGCTAATAAGGATAATCATCTGGAATTAATCCGTGAAGAAAGGGAGTATCTTGGTCCGAAGGAAAATATAAAGTGGTTTAACCGTGGAAT
Organism: Autumnicola musiva; assembly: GCF_031846585.1. Taxonomy (NCBI): domain Bacteria; kingdom Pseudomonadati; phylum Bacteroidota; class Flavobacteriia; order Flavobacteriales; family Flavobacteriaceae; genus Autumnicola; species Autumnicola musiva. Next base: position 227,177 of record NZ_JAVRHK010000005.1, on the reverse strand, counting down.
GCATCAGATTGATATTCAGAAGGTAAATGAAAATTATTACATGGTTTATGATGGTGATTATAATAAAAATGGCGAAACTTATTTCCAGTATAAGCGTACTTTAAAGTTTATATATTCAGATTTTTATAATTTGTTTCATTAAGGACAGCATGAAATTCGGAATTATCACTTACATATTGCATAAGGAAGGGATAGATGGAAAGTTTTATTCCTATAGTCCTTATATTTCTGAAATGAATATCTGGATGAAGCTGGCCGATGAAACATTAATTGCAGCTCCAAAAGTTTCCGGCACTGCGTCTGCTATTGAAACTGCTTATTCTGAAGCTGGCATAGATTTTTATCAAATTCCGACACTTAATTTTACCAGTCTGGGCAACAGCTTCAAATCACTTTTGAAAATGTCTTCCGTAATTTTGGGAATTTTAAAAGTAATGCGGAAAGCAGATCATATTCATTTAAGGTGCCCCGGAAACATCAGCTTAATAGGTTGTTTTCTACAGATTTTTTTTCCGAAGAAGCCGAAAACGGTAAAATACGCCGGCAACTGGGATCCAAAAGCGGTGCAGCCATGGAGCTATAAACTTCAGAAGAAAATCCTGGGTAACACTTTTATTAGCCGTAATGTGAAGGTTTTGGTCTATGGAAAATGGCCCAACCAGTCGGCCAATATTGTGCCTTTTTTTACCGCCTCCTTTTCAGAATTGGAAAAGGAAAGGATTAATTTAATAAAGGAATTTCAGCCTCCTTTTCAATTTCTATTTGTGGGAAGCCTTGTTGAAGGAAAAAGACCTGGATATGTTGTAGAGCTTATAGAAGCACTCCACAATAAAGGAATTAAGATAAAACTAGATATTTTTGGAGACGGCCCGCTAAAAAATGACTTACAGAAGTACATAAGCCTACAGAATCTGGAGCATGTTATAAGCATAAGAGGCAGTGTTGAAATTTCAGAATTAAAACATGCCTATAAAAAAGCACATTTCGTAATACTTCCTTCCAAAAGCGAAGGCTGGCCTAAAGCAGTGGCCGAAGCTATGTTTTTTGGTTGTATTCCTATTGCAACCCCGGTTTCCTGTGTTCCCTGGATGCTTGATAATGGAAACAGGGGAATTTTAATTGGAGAAGAACTTAAACCTGCTCTGGCTGAAATAAGAAATTATCTTGAAGATGGGGAAAGGTTAGAGGCCGTTTCAAAAGCTGCGATGCAGTGGTCTCAACAATATACTTTAGAAAAACTTGAAACCGAATTAAAAAATGTTTTGGAAGGGTAGGGGCAAAATTATTTTTAAACCAAACACCAAACACCAAACACCAAACACCAAACACCAAACACCAAACACCAAACACCAAAGTGCGAGTACTTCAACTTATCGACTCTCTTAGGCCCGGCGGGGCAGAACTAATGGCGGTTTCCTATGCTAATGCTTTGAGTACTAAAATATCAAAGTCTTATCTTTGCTGCACCCGGGAAGAAGGTATTTTAAAGGAACGATTAATGCCGGAGGTTTCGTACTTGTTTTTGTGTAAGAAAAATAGTCTGGATATGACGGCGTTTATGAATTTGAATAAATTTCTGAAAGCCGAAAAAATTGATATAATCCATGCGCATGGAACTTCTTATTTTATGGCAGGAATACTGAATTTTTTTGGAGGAGATTTTAAACTGGTCTGGCATGACCATTACGGGAACAGCGAATTTTTAAGTCAGCGCAGCCTTCAGCCTTTATCTTTTTTATCCGGTTTTTTTGACGGAATAATTTCAGTAAATACCACTTTAGAAAAATGGGCGAAAACTAGGTTGAAGTGTAAAAAAGTAATTCAGCTAAATAATTTTGTTTCATTCGCGGAAGGTCCGGAGAATGAGAAAAATGTGGTGCTGAAAGGGGAAGAAAAAAAGTTTAAGATTATTTGTGTTGCTAATCTACGGCCTCAAAAAGATCATTATACTTTGCTGAAAGCTTTTGAAATTTTAGCGGAAAAGATTCCTACAAGCCTTCATTTGTTAGGCCAGGATCCTTGCGATGAATATTCCGGAAAATTAAAGGAGGCTTTTCAAAATTCATCACAAAGTGCAGAAATATTTTATTATGGCGAGCAAACAGAAGTAAATGTTATACTGAAAGAAGCAGATTTAGGTGTTTTATCTTCCAGATCTGAAGGTTTACCGCTGGCTCTTCTGGAATATGCAGGTGCAGGATTACCCGTAGTGGTGACCAATGTTGGAGAATGTTCTAAAATTGTAGGAACTAACGGAATTCTCGTGGAAAAAGGGAACCCCTCCCAACTTGCTTCCGGAATAATGAATTATTACTTCCAAGAGAAACAGAGGAATGCTGATGCTAAAAATCTTAAAAAATCTGTACAGGAAAATTTTTCAGAAAAGGCGATAATAAAAGAGGTGCTGGATTTTTATCGGAGTTTATAGAAATTAACTTAAAAAAACGGAGTAGAAATTAAAGACTTAAACTACATATCTTATCTGCAGTTAATCCTGGGGCATGTACTAATAGGGTTCCTGGTTTATTTGTACCGGCCCATGGCCGAGATACTACTTTTAGCGGTACTGGCATTTTCGCTCTTTTATGTCATTATCAAAGATAATAAGAACAACGAGGCTCTGATGGCAGCAGCCTATATTGCCGGGGCAGAAGTTTTTTTCAGAATGAACGGGGGGATGATTTTCTATGAAACAGGAAAATACGCCGTAATTCTTTTTCTGCTTATTGGTATGTTTTACAAAGGTACTTCAACAAGAACAGTTCCTTTTTGGATTTACCTTCTTATTCTGATTCCTGGTATTGTAGTGGCGTCCCAGACCCTGGATTATGATGTTGTTTTCAGGAAAGCCATTGCCTTTAATCTTAGCGGTCCTGTATGCCTCGGGATCTCAGCGCTTTACTGTTATTATAAAAAAGTATCAAAAATCCAGTTTAATTATATCTTATTGATGCTGTTATTGCCTCTTGTGGCCAATATGGCTTATCTTTATTTTTATACCCCAAGTATAGGAGAGGCATTAATGTCTGGTACAAATTCCAATTATGCGGCTTCCGGAGGTTACGGGCCCAACCAGATTTCTACGGTGATGGGTTTGGGAGCTTTTTTGGTATGTACCCGCCTATTTACTGTAAAAAACAGGGTGATCAATTTAATAGATATTATTTTGATGACGCTATTGAGTTACAGGGCTATAGTTACATTTTCAAGAGGAGGGGTTTTAACCGCAATTATTTGTGTTTTAGCATTTCTACTTATCTTTTTTGTGAAGCAGGATGTTCGTTCCCAGTTCAGATTAATAAAAAAACTGGCTCTTCTTTTTTTAACAATTGTGGGGATGTGGACAATTGTTACCATTCAAACCCGGGGATTAATTGCCTACAGGTATACCAACCGGGATGCGTCGGGAAAACTGGAAGATGATATTACCACGGGAAGGGCAGAATTAATAATAACAGAACTGCAGGGTTTTTATAACAATCCCGTAATAGGTGTGGGAGTGGGCAAAGCCAAGGAATTTCGTATGGAGGAAACAGGAATTGAAACGGCTTCACACAACGAGGTAAGTCGCCTTTTATCGGAACATGGCTTACTCGGATTACTAGCTTTGTTAATACTTATTTTTGTTCCCGTTATATTTTGGACTAAATTTAGGAACAATTATTATTTTTTGGCGTTCTTAGCATTTTGGTTTTTAACCATAAATCATTCGGCCATGCGAATTGCCCTTCCGGGTTTTGTTTATGGTCTGGCTTTATTATATATTGTAGATGACAAAAAGGATCCTGTACATAGGAAACGACTTACAACTTGATAGTTTTACCGCCACTTATATTTCTTTTTTAAGCAAAATGCTGAAAAAAGAAGGATATGAGGTAAGAACAGCTTCAACAAGAAGTAATAAAGGTTTACGGCTGGTGGAGATGCTGGCTTTGGTGGCTAAACATAGAAAACAAACCGATGTTGTGCTTATAGATACCTACGGGGCTATGAATTTTTATTATGCTTACCTGGTGGGTAAAACCTGTCGCCACTATAACTTGGATTATATTCCTATTCTGCATGGGGGAAACCTGCCGGAGCGACTGGAAGATTCACAAGCTTACAGTAAAAGTCTTTTTGGGAAAGCCAAAGTTAATGTGGCGCCTTCCCTTTTTCTATATGATATTTTTAAAGCTAAAGGATTTAATAATACTAAAATGGTTCCCAATGCTGTTCAGCTGGAGAACTATCCCTTTAAAGAACGTAAAAAATTTCGTCCACGGCTGTTGTGGGTACGTCGTTTTCAGAAAAGGTACAATCCCTTACTGGCACTAAAAGTGCTAATAGAACTGATGAAAAAATATCCCGATACAGAACTCTGTATGGTTGGTCCCGATAAAGATGGCAGCATGCAAACCTGTAAATCTTATGTGCGCAAACATAAACTGCCGGTAAGATTTACCGGAAAGCTCAAAAAGAAAGAATGGGCAGCACTTTCAATAGACTATGATTTTTTCATCAATACCACAACCATAGATAATACCCCAATTAGTGTGATAGAAGCGATGAGCCTGGGCCTTGCGGTAGTATCTACCAATGTAGGGGGAATGCCCGTTCTTATCCATGATGAAAAAGAAGGAAAACTGGTGCCTCCAAATAATAAAGATGCTATGGCGGGCGCTATAGCTGAATGTATTGAAGATCCTGCTAAAACTGCTGAAATTTGTAGTGCTGCCAGGAAAAAAGTTGAAAAATTTGATTGGGAACTGGTAAAAACAGAGTGGAATCACGTGCTCAAATGAATACCGGCATAAAGCGAATTATCTATATAGGTAATAAGCTGGAAGCAATTGGCGCTTCTCCCACAACTATAGACTTTCTCTCCAAACTCCTTAAGAAAGAGAAGATGAGGGTGATTACTGCTTCTTCAAAAAAGAACCGGCCGGGAAGATTGTTTGAAATGCTTTTTACGCTTGCCCGCACTCCTAAGCCTGTAGATTATGTTCTTATAGATACTTACAGTACGCAAAATTTCTGGTATGCGGTTTTGTCGGCACAGGTGTGCAGGGCAAGGAAAATAGACTATATACCTATTTTACATGGAGGTAACCTGGAAAAAAGGCTTCAGCAGAACAAAAGGCTTTGCAGGGATTTATTCGGAAAAGCATTTGTAAATATAGCGCCATCCCATTTTTTACTGGATAAATTCATCAAATACGGTTTTACCAACCTGAGATATATTCCTAATCCTGTAAAACTTGAAAACTACCATTTTAAGAAAAGAAATCAATTGCAACCGAAGCTCCTTTGGGTACGGTCTTTTGCTGAAATTTACAATCCGTTAATGGCTCTGAAAATTTTACAATTGCTTTTACCTGAATTTCCTGATGCCGAATTGTGTATGATGGGTGGCCGGAAAGACAGCAGCCTGGAAGATTGCCGAAAATATGCTGAAGAAAATGAGCTGCCGGTAAAATTTACCGGAAAACTGCATAAAAAACAATGGATTAAAATGGCCTCAGATTTTTCTATATTTCTTAACACTTCTAATATAGATAACACGCCTGTAAGTGTAATAGAAGCTATGGCACTGGGCCTGCCGGTGGTATCTTGCCAGGTAGGGGGAATGCCTTATCTAATCAAAAACCGTGAGGAAGGAATTCTTATAGAAAAAAATAATCCCCAGGCAGGTGCACGGGCTGTAAAATTTTTATTGCAATATCCGCAGGAAGCACAGAAATTAAGCTTTGCTGCCCGAAGAAAAGCTGAAAAATTCGACTGGGAAATTGTGAGGCAGGAATGGTTGGAAGTACTCACTTAAAACTTTATCTTAGGCTCGTCCCAAATTGTTTATATGTCCGGAAAGCCATTATTTCATTTTGAAATCTCGGAGCGCAAGATACTTCTGCGGTTATTTGATAATATTATAGTGCTGCTTGTTTTAAGCCTGGTAGGGATTTTATTTCAATTTGATTACTTCAGGATTGATTCCCAATACTGGATGTGGACCCTGATATTGATCCTGTTTCTCAATTTTTTTTCTACCGTTTTTGAACTTTATGATCTTCAGAAGGCCAGCAGGTTTGATAGTGTACTTAAAAATGTTATTCTAGCCACTTCCACTACAGTCCTGTTTTACATGCTTACGCCCTATTTAACGCCCAGTTTGCCTGAAAACCGCTTACAGATATTATTCTTTTTTATTTCTATAGCAGGGGCTCTACTCATCTGGAGGTTTTCTTACATTAATCTTATTTCTACCCCAAGATTTTATAAAAGGGTTTTAGTAGTAGGCGATTCTTTCGATATTAAACTTATTGCTGAAGATTTGCAAAAAACAGATCCTAATTATCATATTGTAGGTTTTATCAATACAGATAACCATGTAAAAGCCAGTTTGGATACCCATAATTTAAAGGAATTTCATGTAGAGGAATTGCCGGAAATTATTCCTGAAAATCATATTAGTGAAGTAGTGGTAGCCAGTGCATACAGAAGGGGATTAATGCTTCCCTTGTACAATAAGCTATATGAATTGCTGAAAAAAGGAGTTCCCATTAAAGATTATACCCAGGTTTATGAAGAGGTTACTCAACGGATTCCTGTGGAAAATGTAGATAAGGATTTTTACAGATATTTCCCTTTTAGCAGGAATAATGCCAACAAATTTTACACCCTCATTTTCAGGTTTTTTGATATTGTTATTTCTTTAGCGGGAATAATTATCGGCTTATTGCTTCTGCCGTTTATTGTTGCGGGAAACCTTATTGGAAACAGGGGATCAGTATTCTATTCCCAGGAACGCGTGGGGAAGGATGGTGAAGTTTTTAGTATTCTGAAGTTAAGAACCATGCGGCGCGACGCAGAACACGCCGGCCCCCAATACGCCCAAAAGAATGACTACAGAATTACAAAGTTCGGGAGATTTCTAAGAAGAGCGAGAATAGATGAAGTGCCGCAATTCTACAATGTACTTAAAGGTGAAATGAGTATTATTGGCCCAAGGCCGGAAAGGCCAGTTTTTGTTGAAGGACTTTCGCAGGCAATTCCATTTTACGATACCAGGCATATCATTAAACCAGGGCTTACTGGTTGGGCGCAGGTAATGGCGAATTACGGTACCTGCCATACCGATAGCCTGGAGAAACTGCAATATGACCTCTATTACATAAAACATCGCAGCATATTTCTGGATCTAAATATTCTTCTTAAAACCTTAAGTACTATCTTATTCTTCAGAGGACAATAATTATTTAAGATAGAAAGTGAATGTAAAATAGTAGAAAATTGGAAGCTGAAGTTTTAGCCAGACAGGCGGAAAACTGCATAATTAAAGGTTGCTAGTGAGGTGAAAAACCCGAATTTCAGATCCCAAATATGTAGCTTACAAATTGAAGAGCGAAAATAAAAAAAGGCAATTAAATCAAGATAGCTTAAACCACAAACCACAAACCACAAACCACAAACCACAAACCACAAACCACAAACCACAAACCACAAACCACAAATCACAAATCACAAATCACAAACTCTAAATAAACCTTTCACGCCGGTCTTTTTCTTCTGTATTTAACTATTGCAAAAAGAAAAATAAAGAGGGCCAGAAATTGAGCAACGCGGGCAATATAATTTCCATACTTAACGTAGAAAGTTTGCTCGTCATTTAGAACAAGATCATGTTTCAGGCTTCCCCTTTCTTCATACGCTAAACTTTTTTCCACATCTCCCAGCGGATTTATAAAAGCTGAAATGCCGGTATTGGCACTTCTTACCACTGCTTTCCTGTTTTCAATCGCTCTCAACTTGGCATAGCTAAGATGTTGTTGATGACCCGGTGTATCTCCCCACCAGGCATCGTTGGTGATAATAGTAAGAAACTGGGCGCCATTTTGAACATAGCCGGTTACATATTCCCCATAAACCGATTCATAGCAAATAATAGGTGCAGTAAGGCTGCCATTATCCAGCTGGAAAACTTCACGCTCGGGTTGGGTGGTTTTCATGGCTACGGTACCGCCTAGGTCTATCATAATATTTCCCAGGAGAGGCCGTAACAGGCTTTGATACGGAAAATTTTCAACCCCCACCACTAATTTAGATTTGTGATAAAGCTGGGTATTCTTAAAATTGCTGATCAAAAATGCCGAATTATAATCATCATACCAGTCGTTCATACCAATCCGGTTACTTTGGGGCCTTACCAGGGAAGGATCACTAAAACGCTGATAAAAGGAAATTCCACCGAGAAAACTTAGATTTTCATGATTTCTTACCAGTTGCCTGCCAAAAAAGGCAGCTTCAGAATTTTCAAATTCAGATAAAACAGTACCATCGGCAAATACTGTTTCCGGAGCCACAAGAAGGCTGGTGGAATCGGTTATTTTTTCCCTGCTTAGCTCCTTTAGCAGCTCTCCAATTCGGGTATCTGTAGTATTATATTTTTCAGTATAAGGATTAATGTTAGGCTGCAGCACCACAGCTTCCATTCTTTTGGAAGGTATTTCATAATTGTACCTTATGAGGTAGGAGAGGCCAATGGGAATACCAATGAGTAGCATCAGCTTTACAATTCCGCGGTAGACAATACCTTTATCTTTGAATTCCCGGTATAGAAGCAGTGCCTTAAAAACCATAATATTGGAGAGCCAGATCCAAAGCGTCCCACCAAATGTACCTGTATATTCATACCATTGGATAAGGTTGTGATATTCGGAAAATCCATTCCCGAGGTTTAGCCAGGGCCATGAGAAATCCCAGTTGAGATGTATTTGTTCAAAAACCATCCACAGGCTCACCAGGAAAGTGGATGCCGCAGAAAAACCGGTTCTTTTTGCCACAATATGATAGATAAGAAATACAATGCTCATCAACAGGGAATTTGCCAGAATGGCAAAAGCACCGCCAAAGGGAGTGGAAAAATAAATCCAGTAAGTGGTAATAAGGTTCCAGATTAGAAACGTGAGATATGCCGCACCAAAAACTTTCCACTTAACAGCTTTTTCTGAAAAATTCCTGATTTGAAATTCTGCAAAAAGCAGCGGTACAAAAGCAAAAAAGAGTAAAAATGGGAAACCAAAGATGGGCCATCCCAGTGCCAGAAGCAACCCGCTTAAAATTGCAAAAAATACTTGTTTCATTTTAGCTGTTTTTCAGGAAAGATTAAAATCCAGTCTCACCACAGATGTCTCAAAAATAGGAAACTGAAACGCATAAGTGGAAAGTGAAAAGTTAAAATAGTGCAGAGTGAATGGTCGACACTAATCAAGGATGTACAGGGGGCACTGAAGAATGGATTCCGCAGTAATTAATGTGATTTGCGCGAGAGTTTTAAAGTGAACGTTAAAATAAGAGACAGGCGAATTATTCTTGAATAGTAACTGGCCACAGATTGAGATTCTGGCCACAAATTCAGCAGAAATAAATAGCTGTTATATATTACACCACCTCGTACTTCGAACCTCGTAGTTCTAAAATCATATTTATTCTTACCTTAGTATTTTTATACAAAATTTTATATGGCCTTAAAAAAACATATCCCCAACCTAATCACGCTTCTCAATCTTTTAAGTGGAACTATTGCCGTAATTTTTGCCGTACAGGGAAACCTGATTATGGCTGCTGCTTTTGTATCGCTGGGAATATTTTTCGATTTCTTTGACGGGCTTGCCGCCAGGGTACTTGATGTGAAAAGTGAAGTAGGGCTGCAGCTGGATTCATTGGCCGATGCCGTGACCAGCGGCGTGGTACCGGGTATTGTGATGTACCATATGTTGGCAAAAGCCTTACCTGGCAGCCCCGAAGAAATTTCTACGGAGTGGAGTGCGGATAGCTCTTTTATGGAGTGGAATTTTAATAATCTTGCCCTGGTGGGGCTTTTTATAACATTGGCTTCAGCTTACAGGCTGGCTAAGTTTAATGTTGATGATAGGCAAACCGATTCTTTTATTGGACTTCCCACTCCTGCAAATGCTTTATTAATTTTGAGCCTGCCTCTCATTCTTACTTATCAGCCGGGAGAATTTGCTTCTTCGCTTATTCTGAATGAATGGTTTTTGTTAGGCCTTACTTTATTAAGCTGTTATTTTCTAAATGCTGAAATAAAGCTATTCGCATTGAAGTTTTCTAACTGGTCTTTTCAGCATAACAAGCTACGGTATATTTTTATCCTGTTGTGTTTGGTGCTTATAATCCTGCTACAGTTTGCAGCTATTCCTGCAATAATTATAAGTTACGTGTTGTTATCCCTTTTGTTCGGAGACCAGAAGAATATTGCCTGAAAATCGTTTCTTGCAGATGAGCAGATAAATTAATGAACTTTGCCAAAAAAATTATTCAAATATTTTCTTTTTCCGAAGCTCGAAATTTTTACCCAGATAAACTTTTCTAACCATTTCATCCTCTGCCAGTTCTTCTGGCTGCCCGTGTTTTAGAATGGAACCTTCAAACATAAGGTAAGTGCGGTCTGTAATTGCCAGTGTTTCCTGTACGTTATGATCTGTAATGAGGATGCCGATATTCTTGTTTTTTAGCTGGGCAACAATTCGCTGAATATCTTCCACAGCCACCGGATCTACTCCGGCAAACGGTTCATCTAGAAGGATAAATTTGGGATCGGTAGCAAGTGCGCGGGCAATTTCTGTTCTACGGCGCTCTCCACCGCTTAAAAGGTCCCCGCGATTCTTGCGGATATGATTTAACCCGAATTCATCAATAAGGGATTCCATTTTAAGCTGCCGTTCTTTTTTGGAGAGTGAGGTGAGTTCCAGTACACTCATAATATTATCTTCAATACTAAGCTTTCTGAAAACCGAAGCTTCCTGCGCGAGATACCCAATACCGTTTTGTGCACGTTTGTACATTGGATATTTGGTGATATTTATCTTATCCAGAATAATACTGCCGCTGTTAGGTTTTATAAGTCCAACTATCATATAAAAAGAAGTGGTTTTCCCCGCTCCGTTGGGACCCAGCAATCCAACAATTTCTCCTTGGTTTACCTCCAGGGAAATTCCTTTAACAACAGATCTTCCTTTATATGTCTTTACTAGTTTTTCGGCGCGTAATTTCATCCTTTTTAATATTTGTTCAGTCCAAAGGGTTTAATCAAAAATATATCCAAAAATGCTCCATTGCCATTAATTTTAAGGATTGGCCGTCACATAAATCACATTCAGTTTTAAAAATAATGACACTGAAAAGTGTAAAAAGGCATTCTTATTTATATAAGAAAAGATTTATGATTTTGGGAAAAGATTTCATGGATCATCTTTGAATGTGCATTAGGCCAACCTGTATAAAGGTAAGCTGGGAGAAACATACTAAAGTCATTCTACATAGCGTAAAATAATCCATAAGTTAACCTTCAACTTCTCCCTTTGCATTTTCCAAAGCTTCCCAATACTCAAAAGCCCGGCGCAGATGAGGAATAACTATGGTTCCTCCAATGAGTGTCCCAATACTAAGGGTTTCCATTACTTCTTCCCTGCTGATATCTTCTTTATGGCTGGATTCCAGATGATACTTTACGCAATCGTCACATCTTAAAACCAGTGAGGCCACAAGTCCGAGTAATTCTTTTGTTCTTTTATCAAGGGCACCTTCAGAAAAAGCATTGGTATCCAGATTAAAAATCCTCTTGAGTACTTTATTATTTTCCCTTAGGATCCTGTCATTCATTTGTTGGCGATAGGAATTAAATTCCTCAACCTTGTTGATCATAGCCTTTTTTATTTAAATTTTTTAATTCTCTTTTGTAGATTATCTTAGAGATAATAATACTTACTTCGTATAAAATCAAAACAGGAATAGCCACAATTATCTGGCTTACAATATCTGGAGGGGTAATAACTGCTGAAATTATTAACACGATGACCAGAGCATATTTTCGGTAAGTTCTCAGGAAATCGGGAGTTACCACCCCCACTTTTGTAAGAAAATATATTACAATAGGTAGTTCAAAAATTAAGCCGCTGGCAAGTACTGATGCTCTTACAAGGCTAATATAGCTACTCAGGTCAAAATCATTAAAAACCACTTCACTTACCTGATATTTCCCCAGAAAGTTAATAGAAAGCGGAGTTATTACATAATAACCAAAAAGGACACCCATGAAGAAAAGAATGGAGGTAATAAAAATAAATCCTTTTGCATTTTTTCTTTCATGCTCATGCATGGCTGGAGCCACAAACTTCCAAAATTCATAAATAACATAGGGAAAGGCAACTATAAAGCCTGCTGTTATAGAAGTCCATACGTGGGCCGAGAACTGCCCGCCCATAGTTCGACTTTGAATTCTAAAGGGCATTTCATCAAAACAAAAGCCACCGTCTATTCCTATAAAAGTAGACATGCGGCAAAGCATATCATATGAAAAGAAAGTTCCTTTACTGGGGCCAAAGAGCAAAACATCAAATATAAAATCCTTTGCCAAAAAAGCCAGTGCTGCTGCAATTACCACTGCGAGCGTGGCCCTTATTAAATGCCACCTGAGATCTTCCAGGTGGTCTAGAAAAGACATTTCTCTTTCCTGTTCCGGTTGAGGAGCTTCGATTTTTTTCATTATAAAATTCCTTCGCGAATTAAATTATGAAGATGTACCACACCGGCATAGCTATTTTCATTACCTTCTATGGCCAGCAACTGTGATATTTTGTTTTCTTCTATAAGTTCAAGAGCATCTACGGCCAAAGCGTCCTGTGTAATAAGCTTCGGATTTTTGCTCATAATGTCTTTAGCTTTAAGTGCTTTAAATTCAATATTATCCTTTAACATACGTCTTATGTCTCCATCGGTAATTACCCCTACTATTTTACCATTCTCAATCACGGCTGTAACGCCCAGCATTTTTTCAGAAATTTCTATGATTACTTCTGTAACACTGCTCTCGGGTTTTACCATGGGCTTTTCATTCTGTGAGGTAATATCCCGCACTCTCAGATAAAGTTTTTTGCCAAGGGATCCCCCGGGGTGATATTTGGCAAAATCCTTTCTGGAAAATCCTTTTAATTTTAAGAGGCATATGGCTATGGCATCACCAATTACTAACTGTGCGGTAGTACTGGTGGTTGGTGCCAGGTTGTTTGGGCAGGCTTCTTTTTCTACGTAGGAATTTAGAACAAAATCGGCCTCTTTTCCGAGGAAAGACTCTTTATCTCCGGTGATTGCCAACAGAGAATTATTGAAATTTTTAATTAAAGGAACCAAAACTTTAATCTCAGGGCTATTTCCACTCTTGGAAATACACAGCACCAGGTCATCTTTTTGAATAGTTCCAAGGTCGCCATGAATGGCATCTGCAGCGTGCATAAAAATTGCCGGGGTACCTGTAGAATTTAGAGTAGCCACGATCTTTGTAGCAATAACGGCACTTTTGCCCACTCCTGTAACAATTAATCGCCCTTTGGAATGATAAATTTTTTCTACCGCCATTACAAATTCATCATCAAGAAGGTTCTCCAGATTTGCAATTGCTTTAGCTTCGGTAGAAATGGTTTCTTTTGCGGCTGTAAGAATTTTTTCCTGAAGTTTCAAATTTGATGAATTATGGATTGTAAGTACTAAAGAAATATGTATATTTAGTATTGCAAATGTATATAAAATTGTAAGACAATTGAATGAGTTTGACGGAAATTGATTTACACCAACAACTGAAGAAATACTTTGGATTTAGCCAATTTAAAGGACTTCAGGAAGAGGTGATTACCAGTGTTGTGAAAGATAATGACACATTTGTGGTAATGCCGACCGGAGGAGGAAAGTCCCTATGCTACCAACTTCCGGCCTTAATCGCCGATGGGACAGCAATTGTGGTTTCGCCCCTTATTGCCCTTATGAAGAACCAGGTAGATGCCATTCGTGGGATCTCCTCTGAACATGGCGTGGCACATGTTCTTAACTCCTCCCTGAACAAGACCGAGGTACGGCAGGTGAAGGAAGATATTAGCAATGGAATTACCAAACTGCTATATGTAGCCCCCGAATCTTTGACTAAAGAAGACTATGTGGATTTTCTAAAAACACAGAAGATATCTTTTCTGGCTATAGATGAAGCGCATTGTATTAGCGAGTGGGGCCACGACTTCAGGCCTGAATATCGCAATTTGCGAAACATTATTGGCAGGATTGGAGACAATATTCCTATTGTGGCACTTACAGCAACCGCCACGCCCAAAGTTCAGGAAGATATTTTGAAGAACCTGGGAATAACTAAAGCGAAAACTTTTAAGGCAAGTTTTAACCGGCCTAATCTTTATTATGAAGTGCGGCCGAAAACTAAAAATGTAGATGCCGATATTATTCGTTTTGTAAAGCAGAATGAAGGGAAATCCGGTATAGTTTATTGCCTTAGCCGAAAAAAAGTAGAGGAGCTGGCGCAAACCCTTCAGGTGAACGGGATAAGTGCAGTACCCTACCATGCAGGATTAGAAGCTAAAACAAGGTCCAGGCATCAGGATATGTTCCTGATGGAGGAAATAGATGTGGTAGTAGCCACCATTGCATTTGGAATGGGGATAGATAAGCCAGATGTACGCTTTGTTATCCATCACGATATCCCCAAAAGTATCGAAAGTTATTATCAGGAAACAGGTAGAGCGGGAAGAGATGGTGGCGAAGGCCACTGCCTTGCTTTTTATTCTTATAAAGATATAGAAAAGCTGGAAAAGTTTATGAGCGGCAAACCCGTGGCAGAGCAGGAAATTGGCCATGCCCTGCTACAGGAAATTGTAGCATATGCCGAAACTTCAATTTCCAGGAGAAAATTTATTCTGCATTATTTTGGGGAAGAGTTTGATCAGGAAACAGGTGAGGGGGCTTCCATGGACGATAATGTGAGGTATCCCAAGAAACAAACTGAGGCACAAAACGAAGTTGAGTTGTTGCTGAAAATAGTGAAAGAAACCAAGGAGTTATATAAGGCTAAAGACCTGGTACGAACACTGGTGGGGAAATCCAATGCTATTATTGCCTCTCATAAAACCGATGAAAACCCGCTTTTTGGGAAGGGAGATTACAAAGATTCTAAATTTTGGATGGCACTTATAAGGCAGGTACTGGTTTCAGGTTTTCTCAAAAAAGATATTGAAACTTACGGCGTCATAAAGATAACTCCAAAAGGAGAGGATTTTCTAAAGCAGCCGACTTCTTTTATGATGACTGAAGATCATATTTTTGATATTACCACTGAGGCCGCACCTTCAGCTTCCAACAAAGCAGGGGGAGCAGTGGATCGGCAACTTGTGAATATGCTGAAGGATTTGCGGAAGAAAGTGGGGAAAAAACTGGGGCTACCTCCTTTTGTTATTTTCCAGGATCCCTCGTTGGAGGATATGGCACTTAAATATCCAGTTAGTATTGAAGAATTGGGAAGTATTTTTGGAGTAGGAGAAGGTAAGGCTAAAAAGTACGGAAAAGAGTTTGTAGAACTTATCGGCAGGTATGTTGAGGAGAATGATGTTACTCGTCCTGATGACCTGGTGGTGAAATCAACCGGAGCCAATTCTGCATTAAAACTTTATATTATCCAGAATGTAGACAGAAAGTTACCTTTAGATGATATCGCTTCGGCTAAAGGAATGGCAATGGATGAATTTATTAAGGAAATGGAAGCAATTGTCTATAGCGGAACCAAGCTCAACATAGATTATTATCTTCAGGATATTTTAGATGAAGACCAGCAGGAGGAGATCCATGAATATTTTCTTGAAGCTGAAACCGATAAAATTGATGACGCGATAGAAGAATTTGACGGAGATTATGACGATGAGGAGTTACGGCTTTATCGCATCAAATTTATTAGCGAAGTGGCAAATTAGAAAATAGATTTTGTAGTGCAGTTGGTTTCTACTGAAAAACCACCCCGGCCTCCGGCCACCCCTCCTTAAAAAAAGGAGGGAAGCTTTTTTAGCTGCTTTTAGGAATAAACCTTTATTATTTGAAGTCACCTACCCATAATTGATGAGGATACCTATATACTTCGGATTTTTGATTTCATTTTATCTTTTCACTTTCCATTTTTTTGAGGGAAAGCTAATTATCTTTTCTCCTAAATAAGGATGGGAGCTTTTTCAGCTGCTTTAAAGAATGAATTTTAATTTTTTCAACCACAACCCCTAACCGATAAAGAAACCTTCTAACTTCCCACTTCTAACTTCATTTAATTCATTACCGGCCACCGTTTGCCTGTAAATCCCTAATGCAAAGATCATCCAGCATGGGTACACCGTTTTCATCCAGCATATTGGAAATTCCATAACCAAATTCTATGGAAGAACGCATAAGGCACCCACTGGTAGTGCAGTGTCCGTCGTTTTCGCTATCGGCATGATCAGACTGGGCTTCAGTACCAATGTCTACAAGGCCTAATAGATGCCCAAATTCATGGTTTAAGACCGCTGCCTCTACCGTATTACGTGAAGGATTTCCAGGTTTGGCAACAAAATCTTCTATAGTTTTACCGTATATAACCATAGATGTGTTCCTGAAAGCCGAACCTAATATTACCTTATTATCTTCATCATTTTCATTGCTGCCATCTGCATAATAAATAAAAACCGCAATTTCATCTCCTGCACTATAAACCGTTCTCTCTTGTTTCTCTATTTCAACAATTTCCTCTATTTCGAATGGTGCTTCTCCTGAAGATTCCACTGCACGTAAACTTATGTTGATGCCATCAGGCTTAAAGGTTCTTCTTTCCAGAAAATTTTTGAACATTTCCAGGGCATCAGAGTCTGGAGCATAACCCCTTACATATACAATTTCAAGATTCATGGAGGTGAACTCCTCATCGCTTAAAAGTTCGCTGGCTGAATCTCCCAACCCACGGAGATTGACACTTTTATCAATCCTGTCACTTAAATCTTCATTGTCTTTAGTACAGGAAACAGTAAAGCTAAAAAGTACTAAAATCAGCAACAGTTTGTTTAGCTGTATTTTCTTCGGAAAAACTTCAGGTATCTTATGCTTCATTACTTGGAGGTCGTATTTAAGATTTAAGGTCGGGTAGTAAACACCAAAAATATAAAATTACTTCATTTTTGGCTGCAGTCTTGCCAGATAATCATAATGTCTGCCCTTTTTTAATAGTTCACAGTCAAAGTTGTTATAACCGGCAATATATTTCAGCGACTCAAAATCTATATACAGCCAGTCAAAACTTTCAGATTGATCTCCTTTATAGCTTAGCTGAAACCGGATTTCTCCAATATACTTTTCACCTGGCTCCTCTTCATCTTCATCATCCCTTAAATAACTCAAATCTGAGGAATCAATTAACAGTTGTCCGCCGGGCAGCAATAAGGTTCTTATATGGCTGAAAAAAGAGTTCAGGTTTCTAAGATTGCTAATAATTCCTGTACCATTCATCAGCATCAGCAAGGTGTCGAATTTCTCATTTTTCAGCTTAAAGAAATCGAGATGGCGTACATCTCTAAGACCTCTTTCCGCAGCAATTTCCACAGTACCTTTAGAAGTGTCTATGCCGGTAACTTTTAATTTTCTGTTATTCTGAAGATAAAGTGCGTGGCTTCCAGCGCCGCATCCTACATCAAGTACCTTTCCGTAACAATTTTTTAAAGCCGTTTTTTCAATAGGAGGCATGTCGCAGAATTCCCGGAACAGGTAAGAAACAGGGATAATATCATCGTCAAAATCTGGTGAATGTACAATAATGTCGCTTTCATCCTGATGATGATAATAGGCTAAAATAGCCATTCCAAATATGTCTTTCTGGGTCTTATTCATATCTTTGCACTATGCAGGAAACGTTAGAAAATCTTCCCGACCGGGCCAAAGATAAGCATAAGGAGAATAAAAAGTTTTTTTCGAAATTAAGAAAAAAGCCTCCCAAAGATCTGGACAGGCAAATGCAGGAGCTGCATGAGGAAGAATTTGCCGAAACTAACTGCCTGAATTGCGCGAATTGTTGTAAAACCACCGGCCCACTTTTTACCAATAAAGATATTGAGCGCATTAGTAAACATCTAAAACTAAAGCCACAGCAGTTTATTGATAAGTATCTGCGGGTAGACGAAGATAAAGATTACGTGTTACAAGAGGTTCCATGTGCCTTTCTGGCTCCGGATAATTACTGCCTCATCTATGATGTGCGGCCTAAAGCCTGCCGGGAATATCCCCATACCGACAGGAAGGATTTTCATAAAATCTCTAATATCACCATTAAAAACACCGCTATTTGTCCCGCCGCTTACAACATTGTAGAAAAAATGAAGGCGAGAATTAAGCTGAAATAGTTGATTGATATTATAGATAGGACTTCTCCACTTCCACAGGAAATGACGGGAGTCAATTGACTTCTAAGAAAAATTCTAATTAGCTTTTAAGGCCTACTATTGAAAGGTTTTTTGATTTATAACATTTTTTAAGAACTTAAAAGATCATCATTTACTTTACGCACAAATTTTTGTTCTTGTGTCTTGCAGCATAGCGGTCTTTGGTCTTTAATCAGGTGCTAAGGTTTATAAATTAAATACTGTTCTCTTGTTCTTCGGAAATTTTCAAGCCCGACTTTCCAGCTTTCCCTAATTTCTTCAGCTGAAAGTCCGCTTTCAATTTGCTGTTGAAGTTTTTTAGTGCCTGCCAGTTTCGTGAAGAACGAGTTGAAAAATTCCGTTTTATCAGCAGTATTCTGGTAAGCTTCAATCAGCCACTCCAGGTTGATTTTTTCAGGAACATTAGCCTTACTTAGATCTTCTCCATAACAGGTTTTTCCCAAATGTTTCGGACTTTTCGCACCGGGCATAGATTGCGGGGTGTATATAAAGTCATAAATATCTTTATCTAAATAAGGTGAGCCGTAAACCTGGAATTGTTTGTGTGTTCCGCGGCCGGCATTTATATTGGTGCCTTCAAAAAAGCAAAGGCTTGGGTAGAGTTTTATGGCCTGGTCATTCGGTAAATTTGGGGAAGGTTTTACCGGAAGGCTGTATGGTTTGGAATGATCATAATTTTCCATTTCAGTTACAGTGAGATTGACTTTTTTTCCATTTTTAAGCCAGCCCTCGCCGTTGATCATTTTTGCATATTCTCCCATGGTCATGCCATGTACCACGGGAATAGGGTGCATGCTCACAAAACTTTGATGTTGTGGTTCCAGCACCGGTCCGTCAATATAATTACCGTTAGGGTTTGGGCGATCAAAAACCAGAACGTCTATATTATTTTCGGCGGCTGCTTCCATAATATAATGAAGGGAAGAAATATAGGTGTAGAACCTTGTGCCAACATCCTGAAGGTCAAAAATAAGGATATCGATTCCTTCTAACTGCTCAGCGGAAGGTTTTTTGTTATTGCCGTAAAGCGAAATAACCGGAAGTCCGGTTTTTGGATCTTTTCCGTCCTGCACTGCTTCCCCGGCATCGGCATCCCCGCGAAATCCATGTTCAGGGGCAAAAACTTTTTTAATATTTATTCCTGAACTTTTTAAGGAATCCACCAAATGAGTATAATTGCCGTCTTCCTTTTTAATTAATGAACTCTGGTTGCCAATAATTCCCACACTTTTATTCTTCAGCAATGGCAGGTAATTTTCAGTTCTGTTGGCTCCCACTATTATTTCTTCCAAAGGGCGGACAGTTTCTTCATTTTTTTGTTGTGGAAGAACTTCAGCGTTTTTTGGTTTGCTGTTTGTGTTTCCGCAGGAAAGAAAGCCTATAAGAGCGAATAAAAATGTACTTTTGAATAACCTTTTAATCATGTATCTGGTTTGAATTTCGAGTTTTTCGTTGTAAAACGGCTGATTAGCACTAAAAAGTATAAAAGTAGTATTTCCGCGCCTATAATGAAAATAGCAGTGGTTGCTATTGCTATTGGGGTGATTATGATGCTGGTTTCTTTTGCTACCGGGCTTGGACTTCAGCAGAAAATAAGGGACAAAATTGCTGCTTTTAACGGCCATGTTATTATTTCAAATTATGACAATAACAGTTCGCAGGTTACCCTTGAGCCGGTTTCAAAAGATCAGGATTTTTATCCCAATTTTGAAAAAGTAGAAGGTATTGAGCATCTCCAGGCCGTCGCTACAAAATTTGGGGTTATACGAACAGCGACCGATTTTGAAGGCGTGATTGTAAAGGGAGTGGGAGAAGATTATAACTGGAAATATTTCAAGGATTTCCTGGTGCAGGGTGAATTGCCCGATGTTCAGAATAAACTGAATGATGAAGTGCTTATTTCAGATTATCTGGCTAACCGGCTTCAGCTAAAAGTAGGAGATAAGGCTCCCACTTATTTTTTAAGAGAAGATAATGAGCGCCCATTATTACGTGCTTTTGTAATTACGGGTATTTACGATTCAGGCTTTCAGGAATTTGATGAGCTGTACATGATTGCCGATATAAGGCATATTCAGAGGCTGAACAGGTGGGAAGAAGATGAAGTGGGAAATTTTGAAGTTTTTATAGATGACTTTGATGAAATTGATTTTAAAGGAAATCAGATTTATGAAAACACGGGTTCTTTCCTTGATACCCAAACCATTAACCAAAAGTATTATGCTATTTTCGAGTGGCTCTCCCTGTTCGACTTTAATATTGCGCTTATTATAGGGATAATGATTTTAGTGGCGGGAATAAATATGATTACCGCTTTGCTGGTGCTAATCCTGGAAAGAACACAAATGATTGGCGTGTTAAAAGCCCTGGGAAGTACCGACTGGACCATCAGGAAGATCTTTTTGTACAATGCCGGATATCTTATTCTGCGTGGGCTCTTCTGGGGCAATTTAATAGGAATAGGACTGCTGTTGCTTCAGAAGTATTTAAAACTATTTCCTCTGGACCCGCGCACGTACTATGTCACTGAAGTTCCGGTTTACCTGGATTGGGATTATATAGTAGCTGTGAATATTGGAACCTTAATACTGTGTATGCTGATGCTGCTCATTCCCTCCATAATTATCTCTAAAATTTCACCTGTAAAAGCGATGAAATTTGAGTGATAAAGTGAAGAGTGAAAAAATAGTAGTTTTTAACAGACAACAGACAACAGACAACAGACAACAGACAACAGACAACAGACAACAGACAACAGACAACAGACAACAGACAACAGACAACAGACAACAGCCTAAGGCAAAATCTGTAGTTATTCGCGTGTTCTGCGGAGAAAATTTTACATTTGCACATCTTAAAATGAAAGAATGGAATACGCAGAAAATATATTAGGTACAATCGGCAATACGCCGCTAGTGAAAATGAACAGGATCACGAAGGAAATTGATGCGCTTGTACTTGCCAAATATGAAACTTTTAATCCCGGGAATTCTGTAAAAGACCGTATGGCTCTAAAAATGGTGGAAGAAGCCGAAGCCAACGGCCGGTTAAAACCCGGCGGAACAATTATAGAAGGAACCTCAGGAAATACAGGTATGGGGCTTGCCCTTGCCGCTATAGTAAAGGGGTACAAAATGGTGTGCGTGCTTAGTGATAAACAAAGCAAGGAAAAAATTGATATTTTGAAGGCGGTAGGCAGTGAAATTGTAGTTTGCCCTACCGATGTACCGCCGGATGATCCAAGATCGTATTATTCCGTTTCCCGTCGTTTAGCTGAAGAAACTCCCAACAGCTGGTATGTAAATCAATATGATAATCTGGCAAATACCAAAGCGCATTATGAAAGTACCGGCCCTGAAATCTGGAGACAGACCGATGGAAAGGTTACTCATTTTGTAGTAGGGGTGGGTACCGGCGGAACCATTTCCGGTGTTGGGAAATATCTGAAGGAGCAGAACCCCAATATCAAAGTATGGGGAATTGATACCTATGGTTCGGTTTTCAAAAAGTATCATGAAACGGGTGTTTTTGACGAAAAAGAAATATATCCTTATGTAACTGAAGGAATTGGAGAAGATATCCTGCCTAAAAATGTGAATTTCAGTGTAATTGATGGTTTTACCAAGGTAACCGATAAAGATGCGGCTATTTATACTCAGAAACTTGCCAAAGAGGAAGGTTTTTTTCTTGGAAACAGTGCAGGGGCAGCTGCAAAGGGTTTGCTTCAGCTAAAAGAACATTTTACCAAAGATGATGTGGTGGTGGTTCTTTTTCATGACCATGGAAGCAGGTATGTTGGTAAGGTGTTTAATGATGAATGGATGAGGGAAAAAGGCTTTTTGGATGAGGGGCCTGTGGAAGATGAAATTTCGTAAAAATTTAAAAGCTGCCTTCCCCGGCGGCTTTTTTATTTCCTAAGTGTATGTGTTGGAAAAAATAAAATGAAAGAGCGCTGCTAAAATACATTAGGACATCTATATAATCTGCCGTATATCTGTTCATAATTTCTGGAAGGAAAAATTCAAAATACCAACTATAGAAAACGGTGAGAACTAAAATTGGGGAAATACCTAGTTTTAAATTATAATCTTGTTTTAGCCACTGTACCGTTATTAAGCATATTCCCAGTACCACCGGCATGCAGAGGAAATCTTTCAGATGGTATAAAATCCAATTTGGAAGATCGAGGCGTATAATGATAGCAGCTTCAATATTTAGAAATAAAATGGAACAGGTAAGGCAAAATAACCATAACAATTTCATATCGCTACCAGAGATATAATAAATGCCAGAATACCGCCTATAACCATTACACTTATCCAAATAGCATAACCGGTTTTGGCAAATGCCTGAACAATAGGGTTTCTCTTTTTTTCTTGGGCGTCACCACTGTTACCGGCTTCTTTTCCGGAAAACTCTGAAGAGGTCTTTTTGTAATCCCTGGCTTTATGGTTCTGATGGTTTTCTTCCTGTGGATCTGGCATGATTAAGTAATTAGTGGAATAAAAAATACGAAAAAACACTTTGATAGATTAAGAGTTTCTACCGTTTTACCAGAGATTTAACTTTTATCTCCTACCAAGATTTTCAAAAAATGCAGGTAAGACTAAAAGTCCTTTAAATTGTTTAATTTGGAGCAAAAATTATATAGATGAGAAACATATACTTCCTAATATTCGTAGGGCTATTAACCGCCTGCAGTTCTACTTCTGAAACCACCAACCCCCCGGCACAGCCTTCTACTGAGGATTATAATTACAGCTACCTTGCTCTTGGAGACTCCTATACAATTGGAGAAAGCGTAGAAACAGATGACAGGTGGCCGGTACAACTGGCTGTGGCCTTAAGGGAACGTGGCTATAAAGTGGCACCTCCCAAAATAATCGCACAAACCGGATGGACTACACGAGACCTTTTGGATGGGATTGAGGATGAGCTTAACGTTCAGCGGGATTTTGATCTTGTTTCAATTTTAATAGGAGTAAATAATCAATACCAGCAACGTTCTATAGATGAATATGAAACGGAACTGCGGGAGGTTTTTAGAAAAGCCATAAACCATAGCAAGAACAGGGAAAAAGGTGTATTTGCCTTAAGTATTCCGGATTATGCTGCCACCCCGTTTGGACAGGATAATGCTGAGGTTATTACCGAAGAGGTCAACCAGTTCAATGCTGTTTTCCGGGAGGTGGCTAATGATTATAATGTGCCATTTTTCAACATCACTCCCATTTCCAGAAGAGCTGAGGACAATCCCGGACTGGTTGCACAGGATGGTCTGCATCCAAGCGCTCTCATGTATCAATATTGGGTGGATGAGGTTTTGGAGGAGGTGACTCAGATACTTCAGGAATAATTTTATTTTGCTGATTTTCAGATTGATATTTTCCCTACTTTTAGTAGATGCAGGAGGATTTTCTACATTACATCTGGAAATTTCAAAAATATAATTTCACCAATGCGGTAACTACTGCAGGGGAAGAAATTGTAGTAGAGGATGCAGGTTATCATAACAGGCTTTCCGGTCCCGATTTTTTTAATTCCAGGATAAGAATAGGTGGTCAGCTATGGGCTGGCAATGTAGAGATTCATTTAAAGTCTTCAGATTGGTATGCCCACAAGCATGAATCAGATGAAAGCTATGATAATGTAATACTTCACGTGGTATGGCAGCACGATATGGAAATTTACAGAACCAATAATTCCGTTATCCCTACGCTGGAGTTAAAACATATTGTGCATTTGGAGATATTGGAGAAATATGAACTTCTGCTTGCCCGGGAGCCCAGGTGGATTAATTGTGAAAACTCTTTTGCACAATTTGACAATTTTGAGACTTTACATTGGCTGGAGCGGCTTTACTTTGAGCGGATGGAGCAGAAATCACTTCTAATTTCAGAACTATTGCAGAAGTCGGAAAATGATTGGGAAGCAGTTCTTTTTCAGCTTCTGGCCAAAGGCTTTGGCCTTAATGTCAACGGGGATTCTTTCCTGAGCATTAGCCAAAGTTTCAACTTTACAATTTTCCGCAGAAATCAGTTGGAAAACCTGAAGCTGCAAGCCATTTTATTTGGTCAGGCCGGACTGCTTGAAGAAGAGCATGAAGATATTTATTATCAGAAACTTAAAAAAGAATTTAAATACCTGCAGTATAAATACAGGCTGACCAATGATGGAGTGATTAAGCCGAAATTTTTTCGTTTGCGGCCGGATAATTTCCCTGTTATCCGGTTAGCACAGCTGGCAAAAATTTATTCAGATACAGGTAGCATTGTTGAAAAAGTTATTAATGCTAGTGGTGTAGAAGAGCTCCTCGGCATTTTTGAGGTAGAATTAAAAGATTACTGGAAATCGCATTATAACTTTGGAAAAGAGCATCTGCCGAGGAAGAAAAGAACCACTAAAGCTTTTATTGATCTTATTTTAATCAATATCATAATTCCATTTCGGTTTGCCTATTCCAGTTACTTGGGCAGGTCCGTTGAAACTGACCTGGAGCTTTCTGAAAAAATTCCTGCCGAAAAGAATTCCGTAATTTCAGGATTTACTGCTCTTAAACCAGGAATTGCCGTTAGTGCAATGGAATCCCAGGCTTTATTAGAATTGAAGAAAAATTATTGCGATCTAAACAGATGCTTACAATGTGAGTTTGGGATGAAATACCTTCAGCAAAATGTAAAATAATTCCCTTTATGGTCCGCTATAGGCAAAGTGTTTTATCAGGTTGATTATATTTATATGAGGTTAGATGATAAGAAAACCTGCTTTATAGCCAGACAGCTTCGTCGTTATCAACTTTAATTTGTAGCTAATTACAGGAATCAGTATAATTTTAATAATTTTGCTTCCATGCAGAGCTTTATCTACGATACCCGATATTTTTTTGAAAGACGTGGCTTCTATGTCTCGTCAAGGTTGGCCGATAAGCTAGGGATACGCGCCAAGAATGTGAGACTATTCTTTATTTATGCATCCTTCTTTACCATGGGGGCAGGTTTTGTTATCTATTTGACGCTGGCTTTTTGGCTAAAATTAAAGGATCTTGTGTACACCAAAAGAACATCGGTTTTTGATCTTTAAGATTTCATTATTATTGTATTTCTAATTCAGGAATAAAACCTGGAGGAGCAGAATGTAATCCTTAACAGTTTCTTTAGAATTTAACTCCTGAAAATTTGAAATAGGCTATTTTTTTAGCATCTTGCTGCGCTGAAAAATTAATCTAATCTAAATACTCCGCGAGACATATGAGAAAGTACTTACTTTCATTCCTTTTTCTATTTTCTTTATTATCAGGATTTGCTCAGGAAATTACCGTAAATGCTGAAGTTGGGAACCCCTCAAATATTATTAATGACGGTTTTATAGACCTTGAAGTATCCGGAGGAACTCCTCCCTATACATACGAGTGGACCAACCAGGAGACACCTCTGGATTCTAAACGTTCTGAGGGGCTTACAGAAGGAGTTCCTTACAATGTTACCGTTAGTGATAGCCAGGGAAATTCTGTCACCAAAAGTTTTAAAGTAAAAGCTGAAGCCATCACCGAACATTTCAATGGTACTTTTGTACCTATAGTTGAGGGGATGACTTACATCTTATTCTGGGATCCTTTCGCTGCACTGGGTATTTACGATCCAGTTCTATATGCCGATGTGAAATATGTTGCTACTCCCGGCTGGAGCGCAGATGTGCAGGATAAATTTGTACTTCAGGAATGGATTGTAGAAGAAGGAGCCCATGTTCAGGAAGGTGAGTCTATTGCCATTGTTAATTCCGGCCAGGATGGGAGTATAGAGGTGGCAGCGCCTGCCTCTGGTACCGTTAACTATTTGGTAAAAGAGGGAAATACGATCTTTGATTATGAGAATCCTGAAGATTTAATTGAAACAGGAGCTCATTATCTGGCCGAAATTGAATATGATGAGCCGGTAATGCTTACACATCCCAATGGAACTCCTCAAGCCAATTCGATTCCATTTATTGTAGTGTGGCTTATTTTTGGTGCAGCTTTTTTTACTTTTAAAATGGGCTTTATTAATATAAGAGGCTTTGGTCATGCGCTGGAACTCGCTAAAGGTAAATACGATGATCCCAATGCTCCCGGAAGTATTACCCACTTCCAGGCCCTTACAACTGCTGTTTCTGCTACAGTAGGTCTCGGAAATATAGCCGGGGTGGCAGTAGCAATATCACTGGGAGGAGCAGGTGCAACTTTTTGGATGATTATTGCTGGTTTACTTGGAATGTCTTCAAAATTCGTGGAATGTACCCTTGGAGTGAAATATCGCTTTATTAATTCTGAAGGAAGAATTTTTGGTGGTCCTATGAATTACCTGCGTTACGGACTGGAAAAGCGAAACATGCGAGGTCTGGGTAAATTTCTTGCCGGATTTTTTGCTATTCTGGGGATAGGAGCTTCTTTTGGAGGAGGTAATATGTTCCAGGCCAATCAGTCTTTTGAAATTCTTCAGGGCCAGTTCCCAATGCTTGCAGGAAATGGCTTTTGGTTTGGGCTTGTGGTTGCTATTCTTGTTGGAATAGTAATTATTGGAGGAATTAAAAGTATTGCCAATGTAACAGGCAAAATAGTTCCTTTTATGGCTGCAGTTTATGTAATTGGTGCTTTAATTGTAATAGGCATTAATATTGAAAATATTGGCCCTGCCTTTACAGCTATCTGGGACGGGGCTTTTAGTCCTTCAGCTTTAAAAGGGGGAATTATAGGAGTATTAATTGTAGGTTTCCAGAGGGCGGCATTTTCTAATGAAGCCGGGGTAGGTTCTGCCGCAATTGCCCATAGTACTGCCAAAACAAATAATCCGCCTTCTGAAGGTTTTGTGGCCCTGCTGGAACCGTTTATTGATACGGTTGTGGTATGTACACTTACAGCTTTGGTACTCATCTTTACAGGAATGCACGAAGTAGAAGGAGTAGGAGGGGTAGAACTTACCTCTTCGGCTTTTGCCAGTGTAGTTTCATGGTTTCCTTATGTATTGGCGGCGGCGGTATTTTTATTCGCTTTTTCAACAATGATTTCATGGTCTTATTATGGTATGAGAGCGTGGACCTATTTATTTGGAAAGAGTGCAAAAACAGAGCTTATTTATAAAATTTTATTTCTGGTATTCGTTGTAGTAGGATCGTCTGTAGGTTTAGGAGCTGTATTGGTATTTTCTGATATGATGATCCTGGCAATGTCATTCCCTAATATTATAGGCCTGTATATCATGTCTGGGGAAGTTAGGCAAGACCTTCGGGAATATTTTAGGAAACTTAAGGCAGGTGAACTTTTTACGGCTTCAGGTAAACCTAAGGAAGTGAATCAAACCTAATGGTCTAAAATATGAAGTCTTTTAAATCCCATTTTGTTTTCAACAGAAGTCAGCAAAATGGGATTTTTATTTTGGTGTTTGTAATTATTATTCTGCAGGTTATTCTGTTTACCGCAGATTTTTCTTCGGATGCTGAGCCTCCGGAGATCTCTGATGAAGAACTGGAAAGCTTTCAGAAAATGATAGATTCTGTAAAACTGGCCGGAGCTGAAAAAATTACAGAAGTCTTTCCTTTCAACCCTAATTACATCACCGATTTTAAAGGCTACACCCTAGGGATGTCCCCTGAAGAAATTGATCGCTTATTAAAATTTCGGAAAAGCGGGAATTGGATCAATTCAGCAGGAGATTTTCAGAAAATTACTGGTGTTTCCGATTCTTTACTAAAAGAAATTTCTCCATATTTTAAATTTCCGGAGTGGGTTCAGCAACAGCAAGAAGCGGTGGCAAATTTGAAAAATCCTGTTCCTGTTGCAAAGAAGGATATTAATATGGCTGGGCTTGAAGATCTTGTGGAAGTAAACGGCGTAGGGGAGGTGATTGCACAAAGGATTATTAACTATCGTAGTAAAATTGGTGGTTTTGTAGATGATATCCAGTTAAAGGATATTTACGGGCTTAACTTTGAAAACAGGGAAAACCTTCTGCGGAATTTTTCCGTACTTACCAAACCTGATGTTGAGAAGAGAAGTATTAACGCCATAGGTATTCTGGAACTTTCTGAAGTTCCCTATTTTAATTATGAACTGGCCCGAGAGGTTATAAATTACAGGCAACTGCACAGTGGAATAACTTCTTTTGAAGAATTGGCAAAAATCAATAGTTTTCCTGCTGATAAAATTGATAGAATTAAATTATATTTGACAATAAATTAATTATTCTGAAATAAATATAGTTTTTAGAAATTTATCTGAAAATTATAACATTTCCAAAATAGCCTTTATTTTAGAGATTTAATTTGAAGGTTATCAGGAACCTTTTTTAAAGGTGACATAATAAAATTGCTAATATGAACAGTATGTATTTTACAGAGGAACACGAACTTTTCAGGAAGAGTTTTCAGGAATTTCTTCAAAAGGAAGTGGTGCCTCATATTGATAAATGGGAAAAGTCAGGAACCATAGAAAGGTTTATCTGGGCGAAATTTGGGGAAATGGGATATTTTGGTCTTAATCAACCCGAGAAATACGGTGGATTAAACCTGGATCTTTTTTATACAGTAATCTTCCTGGAAGAATTACAAAAGATAGATTCCGGCGGTTTTGCCGCTGCTATGTGGGCGCATGCCTACCTGGCCATGACGCATGTGAAAACTGAAGGAAGTGATGCAATAAAGGAAAAATATCTTACAGCAAGTATAGACGGGGAGAAAATTGGCTGCCTTTGTATTACTGAACCATTTGGTGGCTCTGATGTTGCCGGAATGCGAACTACAGCAGAGAAGAGAGGTGATAAATATGTAATCAATGGCTCTAAAACTTTTATTACAAATGGCGTATATTCTGATTACTTAGTAGTTGCAGCCAAGACCAGTCCTGAAAAAGGTAATAAAGGGATGAGTATCTTTATTATAGATCGTGATACTCCCGGTATATCCGCCGGAAAGCTTGACAAATTAGGCTGGAGGGCTTCAGATACTGCTGAAATAGCTTTTGATAATGTAGAAATTCCTTTGGATCACCTTATGGGAGAGGAAGATAAAGGTTTTTCCTACATTATGCAGCATTTTGCCATGGAGCGGCTAATAATGGGTATTAATGCGCATGCCCGTGCAGATTATGCCCTGAATTACGCTTTAAAATACATGTCTGAAAGGGAGGCCTTTGGGAAGAGTATTGATAAATTTCAGGCACTAAGACATTCAGTAGCCGATATGGCGAGTGAGATAGAAATGTGTAGGGAGTTTAATTATTCTGTTGCCAAAAGGATGCAGGAGGGAATTTATGTGGTAAAAGAGGCAAGTATGTCTAAGCTACTTTCTACAAAAATGGCTGATAAAGTAATCTACGACTGTTTGCAAATGTTAGGTGGTTACGGATATATGGAAGATTATCCTTTAGCCAGATTGTCCCGGGATAGCAGGCTTGGCCCAATCGGTGGCGGTACTTCTGAAATTTTGAGAGAAATTATCGCTAAAATGATAATCGATAAAAAGGAATATAAACCTGCCGCGTATTAACCTGATTGGCATTTTGGCGAAAATTGCTTTTCTAATTATCGCTAAAATGATAATCGATAAAAAGGAATATAGGCCTGCCGCATATTAATTTTAAGGGATAAATGCTAAGTGCAAAGTGAAGAATGGGCAATTTTCCTCACTTTCCATTTACCTGATTTGAAATTAAAAAAATCAAATTTTAATTGTGAGTTTGTAATTTTGAAGTATCTTTGCAGCCTAATAATTTTTAAAGAAAGGAGGTGACACTATGTTAATAATACCAGTAAAAGACGGAGAAAATATTGATAGAGCGCTGAAGCGTTTTAAGAGAAAGTTTGATAAAACCGGAACAATGCGTCAGTTGAGAAGTCGTCAGCATTTTACAAAACCGTCAGTAGAACGTAGGGCTCAAATCCAAAAAGCTGAATATATTCAGCATCTTAGAGATCAGGAAGAAATTTAGTATTTCATTCAGTTCTTTTCGAGGAGAGATTTAAATAAATCCAATGAAGCCCTGCTTCTTTGGTATGATTATATCTACTGTTGGTAAACAAAAGTTTCTTAGCTTTGTTTACCAACAGTTTTTTTATGCCCTATCCTGAATTCTTCGATTATCTCCAGCTTGAAAAAAAATATTCTTCGCTTACCATAAAGGCGTATAAAAGTGATCTGGAATCATTTCAGGCATTTATTCAGAAGGAATATGAAACTGAAGAAATTTTTCATGTAAATTATAGCCAAATAAGAAGCTGGATTGTACAGCTGGTGGAAAACGGCATTTCTAACAGAAGTATTAACAGGAAAATTTCTTCCTTAAAGGCTTTTTACAAATTTCTTCAGAAAACAAAGCAAATAGATTTTTCTCCCCTGGCTAAACATAAAGCATTAAAAACAGCCAAAAAATTACAGGTTCCTTTTTCAGAAAAAGAAGTCTCAGATGTTTTTGAAGCTATGGATATTAATAGCTTTGCAGGTCTTCGGGATAAACTAATTGTGGAGTTGTTTTACTCTACCGGAATCAGGCGCATTGAACTTATTGAAATTAAACTACCTGACGTTGACCTTTCCAATGGGATGCTTAAAGTGTTGGGAAAAAGAAATAAAGAACGCTATATCCCTTTGTTGCCTGCTGTGGTGGAGACTATAAAGGCTTACCTGAAGGAAAGAAAGGAAATAGAGGGGGGTGATGATAAATCCTATTTATTTCTTTCAAGTAAGGGGAAGAAACTATATGAAAGTTTTGTTTATCGGTTAATTAATAATTATTTTAGTAAAGTTTCCGGTAAGTTAAAAAAGAGTCCGCATATTCTGCGGCATTCCTTTGCCACACATTTGCTGAACCAGGGAGCTAATCTTAATGCTGTTAAGGAACTATTAGGACATACCAGCCTGGCGGCTACACAGGTCTATACCCATAACAGTATTGCAGAGTTATCCAAAGTGCACCGCCTGGCGCATCCAAGGAACAGGAAAGACTAGATCAACCATTGTTTAATTAAATATATAAATTATGAAAGTAAATGTGCAATCCGTAAATTTTAATGCAGATCGAAAACTCATAGATTTTATTCAGAAGAAACTGGATAAGCTGGATAATTATTATGATAAAATAATTTTCGCTGATGTTTATCTTAAGGTGCAGAATACAAGTGGTAAAGAAAATAAAACTACAGAGGTTTTATTAAGTGTTCCGGGAGGGGATGTAATGGTTAAGAAAACCTGCAAGAAATTTGAGGAATGTGTAGATGAGTGTATTACTTCCTTACAACGACAGCTTATTAAAAGGAAGGAAAAATTGAATGCTCATGTATAATTTTTTTATTAAAAATATTTTGAGAAAGAAATATTTTAATTACATTTGCAGTCCGTTAGAAATAGCGGACTTTTTTATGCTGAAAAAGTAGCGTAAAAAGCCGATGTAGCTCAGCTGGCTAGAGCAGCTGATTTGTAATCAGCAGGTCGTGGGTTCGAGTCCCTCCATCGGCTCTGAAATTTTTAATTTTCTGTTATTAAAAATTGAGTTTTTAATTAAAAGGCTGATTTTTAACAAACTGAAAAAAGTTCTCAAAAATTTTGAAGTAATGCTTTGGATGGTGCTGTAAAATTGTTTTTATTTGCAGCCGCAAAAATACCATCATAAAGCTTAGCTGGTAAAAAAGCTACGGTTCTATGAAATAGTGGAAATAATTTTGGGGAGATACTCAAGCGGCCAACGAGGGCAGACTGTAAATCTGCTGTTTTTAACTTCGCAGGTTCGAATCCTGCTCTCCCCACAAAAAGCAAAGGTTTAAAGTTAGTTTCTTAACGTGTTTCTTTATCCTTTGTATTTTAATGCGGGAGTAGCTCAGTTGGTAGAGCGTCAGCCTTCCAAGCTGAATGTCGCCGGTTCGAACCCGGTCTCCCGCTCTAAAGACTTTCTTGCCAAAACAGGCTTTGATTTAGTTCAGGTTGTGTTGAAGGTGGAAAGCAGAGTGAGAAGCCTGTCCCGGGAGCTGGAAAAGCGAATCGAAGGGAACCGGATCTTCCGCTCTAAGCAGTCTGGAACTTTGGGTTCATGATGGCTTTGTAATAAGTGGAAGTGTTATTTTTCTTTCGCTAATGATTTTAGAGATCTGGTCTTGGGGCCGATTTTTCTGATTTTATTTATTTGCAGGCTTTGAATTTAGAAACAGAAGACGTTGAGTGATCTTCTGTATTGTTGTAGGCAATATTTATCCCGTAAACCATCAGGTTTAAGGTTTTTGTTGTTTGTGAAAATGAAATTTAAAGTCGGGATGTGTGACATCTCAATATAAGCCGACGTAGCTCAGGGGTAGAGCGCTTCCTTGGTAAGGAAGAGGTCACGAGTTCAATTCTCGTCGTTGGCTCTTGTTTTGTATAAAATTGAACACTAATATATAACTAAGATTAAAATAAGTATTAATTATGGCAAAGGAAACTTATGATCGTTCCAAACCGCACCTTAATATTGGTACAATTGGACACGTAGATCACGGAAAAACAACTTTAACAGCAGCGATTACACGTGTAATGGCTGACGCTGGTTATTCAGCGGCCAGTGCTTTCGATCAAATCGACAACGCTCCTGAAGAAAAAGAAAGAGGTATTACAATTAACTCTTCACACGTTGAGTACTCGACTGCAAATCGTCATTACGCTCACGTTGACTGTCCTGGTCACGCCGATTATGTAAAGAACATGGTAACTGGTGCTGCTCAGATGGATGGTGCTATTTTAGTAGTGGCTGCAACTGATGGTCCTATGCCACAAACCCGTGAGCATATCTTGCTTGGACGCCAGGTTGGTATTCCAAAAATTGTTGTGTTCCTAAATAAAGTTGACCTTGTTGATGATGAGGAACTTCTTGAGTTGGTTGAAATGGAAGTAAGAGATCTTCTTTCTTTCTATGAGTATGATGGTGATAACGGACCTGTAATTTCTGGTTCTGCACTTGGAGCTCTTGAAGGTGACGAGAAATGGTCTAAAACAGTTCTTGATCTTATGGAGGCTGTAGATTCATGGATTGAATTACCGGAACGTGATGTTGATAAGCCGTTCCTGATGCCAATCGAAGATGTATTCTCTATTACTGGTCGTGGTACTGTTGCAACCGGTCGTATTGAAACTGGTGTGGCTAACACCGGAGATCCGGTAGAAATCATTGGTATGAACGCAGGTAAACTAACTTCTACTATTACGGGAGTTGAGATGTTCCGTAAGATATTAGATAGAGGGGAAGCTGGTGATAACGTTGGTATCCTTCTTAGAGGTATTGAGAAAAGCCAGATTTCAAGAGGTATGGTAATTACCAAGCCTGGATCTGTAACTCCTCACTCTAAATTTAAAGCAGAGGTTTATATCCTTAAAAAAGAAGAAGGTGGACGTCACACTCCATTCCACAACAACTACCGTCCTCAGTTCTACGTACGTACAACTGACGTAACAGGAACAATTAACCTTCCTGAAGGAGTTGAGATGGTAATGCCAGGTGATAACCTTACTATTACTGTAGAGTTAATCCAACCTATTGCAATGAACCAGGGACTTCGTTTTGCTATCCGTGAAGGTGGTAGAACAGTAGGTGCTGGTCAGGTAACTGAGATTTTAGATTAATAACAGTTTAGAATATAGAGGTATCCCGTTTTAACCCGGGGTACCTTCTTTATACGGGTTTAGCTCAGTTGGTAGAGCACTGGTCTCCAAAACCAGGTGTCGGGAGTTCGAGCCTCTCAACCCGTGCTACAATGTTGAAATCTTCTTTTCCTTTTATGATTTCGGCTAAAACATAATCACGTTACGAGGAACCTGTCCTATAGGAAGTCTCTCCATTCGTGCAAATAAATATAAAAATGGCAGGAATTGTTAATTATGTATCAGAGTCTTACAACGAACTAAAAAACCATGTTACCTGGACAAGCTGGCCTGAAGCTCAACGCTTAACTATTGTAGTTGCGGCATTTTCAATTATCTTCTCGCTTTTGATTTGGGGTGTGGATTCTTTGTTCAGTCAGGTTATCGAGCAATACTTCGAATGGATTAAATCTTAAATTAAGTACACATGGCAGAAGTAAAGGATAAAAAATGGTATGTAGTTCGCGC
Source organism: Autumnicola musiva (assembly GCF_031846585.1). Taxonomy (NCBI): domain Bacteria; kingdom Pseudomonadati; phylum Bacteroidota; class Flavobacteriia; order Flavobacteriales; family Flavobacteriaceae; genus Autumnicola; species Autumnicola musiva. The sequence goes on along the minus strand of NZ_JAVRHK010000005.1, from coordinate 192,813 downwards.
CGTTAGTGGTCAGGAAAATAAAGTTAAAGATTATATTGAAAGAGAGATCGCCCATCATGGTCTGGAAGATCAGGTAGATCAGGTTCTGGTTCCTACAGAAAAGGTTATTCAAATAAGGAATGGCAAAAAGGTAAATAAGGAAAGAGTATATTTTCCCGGTTACATAATGGTGCAGGCAAATTTAATAGGGGAGATTCCTCATATTATAAAAGGTATTAATGGTGTAATTGGATTTTTGGGTGAAACAAAAGGAGGAGATCCTGTGCCGCTTAGAAAATCTGAAGTTAACCGTATGCTTGGTAAAGTGGATGAGCTTTCTGTTAAAGAAGATAATGTGGCGATTCCGTTCACTCTTGGTGAAACTATTAAGGTAATAGACGGGCCTTTCAATGGATTTAATGGAACTGTAGAGAAGATTAATGAAGAAAAGCGTAAACTTGAAGTGATGGTAAAGATCTTCGGAAGAAAAACTCCATTGGAGTTAAGTTACATGCAAGTAGAAAAAGTATAAACTAACTGTTACATATTTTTTGATAGTTTTTTCAGCTTCCACTCAATAAACTATCACTTAAAAATTTGAAAAATGGCAAAAGAAGTAAGTAAAGTTGTAAAACTACAAGTTCGAGGAGGTGCTGCTAACCCGTCACCACCAGTTGGACCTGCTTTGGGTGCTGCCGGAGTAAATATCATGGAATTCTGTAAGCAATTTAATGGTAGGTCTCAGGACAAGCAAGGAAAAGTACTGCCAGTTGTGATTACTGTATTTTCAGATAAGTCTTTTGATTTTGTAATCAAGACTCCACCTGCAGCAGTACAATTGATGGAAGCAGCTAAAACTAAGAAAGGTTCTGGGGAGCCAAACAGAAAAAAGGTAGCAAGTGTTTCTTGGGATCAGGTTAAAGCTATTGCAGAAGACAAAATGCAGGATTTAAATGCATTTACTGTGGAGTCTGCGATGAAAATGGTTGCCGGAACAGCGCGTTCTATGGGAATCACTGTAAAAGGTAATGCACCGTTTTAATCCAAAAAGAAATTAAGAAATGGCAAAAGTAACTAAAAAGCAAAAAGAAGCTCAGGCTAAAATCGAAAACGGAAAACTGTATTCGGTAGCAGATGCTTCAGCTTTAATAAAAGAAGTTTCCAACGAAAACTTTGATGCTTCTGTGGATTTGGCGGTTCGTTTGAACGTTGATCCAAGAAAAGCAAATCAAATGGTTAGGGGGGTTGTAACACTTCCTCACGGTACCGGAAAAGATGTAAAAGTTTTGGCTTTGGTGACTCCTGATAAAGAGGAGGAAGCTAAAGAGGCCGGTGCAGATTTTGTTGGTTTGGATGAATATCTTGATAAAATTAAAGGCGGCTGGACAGATGTTGATGTAATTATCACTATGCCCAGTGTTATGGGTAAATTAGGTCCCCTTGGTAGAATTTTAGGACCAAGAGGTTTAATGCCTAATCCCAAAACTGGAACAGTAACTATGGATATCGCTAAAGCGGTTTCTGATGTGAAAGCAGGTAAAATTGACTTTAAAGTTGATAAAACAGGAATTGTTCATGCTGGAATAGGTAAAGCATCTTTTGATGCTGAAAAAATAGCTGGTAATGCAAGAGAATTATTAACTACGCTGGTAAAGTTGAAGCCTCAGGCTGCCAAAGGTGTCTATATAAAGAGTATTTATATGGCTAGCACCATGAGCCCGAGTGTGGCAATTGACACTAAAAAGTTTACTGAGCAATAATAAGTTATTATGACAAGAGAAGAAAAATCACAAGTAATAGAAGATTTAACTGCCCAGTTAGCTGATACTCCAACCATATATTTAGCAGATATCTCTGGTTTAAATGCAGGTGCTACTTCTAACTTAAGAAGAGCATGCTTTAAAGCAGACATAAAGCTATCGGTAGTTAAGAATACATTGCTGGCCAAGGCTATGGAAAATGTGGATAAGGATTTTGAAAATCTTCCATCTGTTCTTAAAGGCAATACATCTATAATGTTAGCTGAAACCGGAAACGCTCCGGCTAAAGTTATCAAGGAATTCAGAAAAAAATCTGAAAAACCTCTTCTTAAAGGAGCTTTCGTAGAGGAAGCAGTTTATGTAGGAGATGATTACCTGGAAACATTGGTAAACATCAAATCCAAAGAAGAAGTTATTGGAGATATTATCGGAATATTACAATCACCTGCCAAGAACGTTGTTTCTGCGCTTAAATCTGGTGGTGGTAAACTGGCCGGTATTCTGAAGACCCTTTCTGAAAAGGAAGGATAAATACGTACGCACTTTTTAACAATTATAAATAAAGAACTTTTTAAAACGATAGAAAAATGGCAGATTTAAAAGATTTCGCAGAACAATTGGTTAACTTGACTGTAAAAGAGGTTAATGAGTTAGCTGATATTCTAAAAGAAGAATATGGTATCGAACCTGCTGCTGCAGCTGTAGCTGTTGCTGGTGGTGCCGGAGGTGGTGAAGAAGCCGCTGAAGAACAAACTGAATTTGATGTAATCCTTAATGCTCCGGGTGGATCTAAATTAGCAGTTGTAAAACTTGTTAAAGAACTTACCGGACTTGGACTTAAAGATGCTAAGGAATTAGTAGACAATGCTCCAAAACCAGTAAAAGAAGGAGTTGCTAAAGACGAAGCTGAAGCACTAAAAGCACAGTTAGAAGAAGCAGGAGCCGAGGTTGAGCTTAAATAAGCTTGACGAAAGCAATATTATTTAGGTTTAGGCCTCAGGATACGCTCCTGAAGGTCTAAACCCTTTTGCGTATATAACGGCACAGTCCTTGTAACGCACCCACATATATAACTAAATTATAATTCCGTCCATAGATGTTAGCAAAGCAAACTGAAAGATTGAGTTTCTCTTCTGTAAAGAACAGGCCTGATTATCCCGATTTTCTGGATATCCAGATTAAGTCATTTCAGGACTTCTTTCAATTAGAAACAAAATCAGAAGAGCGGGGAAATGAAGGTTTATATAATACCTTCTTAGAGAACTTCCCAATTACGGACACCCGTAACCAATTTGTACTTGAATTTTTAGATTATTTTGTGGATCCGCCAAGATATTCTATCCAGGAATGTATTGAGCGTGGTCTTACCTATAGTGTTCCGCTTAAAGCAAGATTGAAGCTTTATTGTACAGATCCGGAACATGAAGATTTTGAAACAATCGTACAGGATGTGTATTTGGGAACAATCCCTTATATGACCCCTAGTGGAACCTTTTGTATCAATGGTGCAGAGCGGGTTGTAGTTTCTCAGTTACACCGTTCCCCCGGCGTTTTCTTTGGACAATCTTTCCATGCTAATGGAACAAAATTATATTCTGCCCGTGTAATTCCTTTTAAAGGATCATGGATAGAATTTGCTACCGATATCAATAGCGTTATGTATGCTTATATCGATAGGAAGAAAAAATTACCTGTTACCACTCTTTTCCGTGCAATCGGTTTTGAACGTGATAAGGATATTCTTGAAATTTTTGATCTTGCTGAAGAGGTTAAGGTATCAAAAACAGGACTTAAGAAAGTATTGGGTCGTAAACTTGCGGCCCGTGTATTGAATACCTGGTATGAAGATTTTGTTGATGAAGACACTGGAGAGGTAGTTTCAATTGAACGTAATGAGATTGTATTAGATCGTGATACAGAACTTGAAAAAGAACATATAGAAGAAATCGTGGAAACCGGAAGCAAAACTATCCTTCTTCATAAAGAGGATAATCAGACCGGTGACTATGCAATTATTCACAATACACTACAAAAAGATCCTACCAATTCTGAAAAAGAAGCGGTAGAACACATTTATCGTCAGCTGCGTAATGCTGAGCCGCCAGATGAAGAAACTGCGCGTGGTATTATAGATAAATTGTTTTTCTCAGATCAGCGTTACAGCCTTGGAGAAGTTGGTCGTTACAGAATGAACAAAAAGCTTGGTCTTGATGTGGCTATGGATAAGCAGGTGCTTACCAAAGAAGACATTATTACCATTGTTAAGTATTTAATAGAGTTGATTAACTCTAAAGCTGAGATTGATGATATTGATCACCTTTCCAACCGTCGTGTTAGAACCGTAGGTGAGCAGTTGTCTCAGCAATTTGGTGTTGGTTTGGCTCGTATGGCACGTACTATTCGTGAGCGTATGAACGTTCGTGATAATGAGGTATTTACTCCGATTGATTTGATTAACGCAAAGACATTGTCTTCTGTGATCAACTCTTTCTTTGGGACTAACCAGTTGTCACAGTTTATGGACCAGACGAACCCGCTTGCAGAGATTACTCACAAGCGTCGTCTTTCAGCACTTGGACCAGGTGGTTTATCAAGGGAAAGAGCAGGTTTCGAGGTACGTGACGTTCACTATACGCACTATGGAAGACTTTGCCCTATTGAAACTCCTGAAGGACCAAACATTGGTTTGATCTCTTCACTTGCAGTTTACTCTAAGGTAAATGGTATGGGCTTCATTGAAACTCCTTATCGCACGGTTTCCGAAGGGAGAATTAATCTTTCTGAAGAGCCTATTTATTTAAGTGCTGAAGAAGAGGAAGGAAAGAAAATTGCCCAGGCAAATATAGATTTAAAAGAGGATGGTACTATAGAGCCTGAAAAAGTTATTGCCCGTATGGAAGGTGACTTTCCGGTTGTGGATCCAAAAGAGGTTCATTATACCGATGTTGCTCCTAACCAAATTGCTTCTATTTCAGCTTCATTAATTCCGTTCCTTGAACATGATGATGCGAACCGGGCATTGATGGGATCAAACATGATGCGTCAGGCTGTACCGCTTTTAAGAGCAGATTCTCCTATTGTGGGAACAGGTCTTGAAAGACAGGTAGCTACAGATTCCCGTGTATTGATTAATGCTGAAGGAGATGGGGAAGTGGAATATGTTGATGCAAACCAGATCACTATCAAGTACGATCGTACTGAAGAGGAGAGAATGGTAAGTTTTGACAGTGATTCCAAAACTTATAATCTTATCAAATTCCGTAAGACCAACCAGGGAACTTCTATCAACCTGAAGCCAATTGTAAGTGTGGGGGATAGGGTAGCTAAAGGTCAGGTGCTTTGCCAGGGCTATGCCACCGAGGCTGGTGAGCTTGCTCTTGGTAGAAACATGAAGGTTGCTTTTATGCCATGGAAAGGTTACAACTTTGAGGATGCAATTGTAATTTCTGAAAAAGTGGTTAGGGATGATATTTTCACCTCTATTCATATTGATGAATATTCCCTGGAAGTTCGTGACACCAAATTAGGTAATGAAGAATTGACCAATGATATTCCTAACGTTTCAGAGGAGGCTACAAGAGACCTTGATGAGCACGGTATGATTAGAATTGGTGCCGAAGTTAAACCTGGTGATATTCTAATTGGAAAGATCACTCCAAAAGGAGAAAGCGATCCTACTCCTGAAGAAAAACTTTTGAGAGCTATCTTTGGTGATAAGGCAGGAGATGTTAAAGATGCGTCTCTTAAAGCTTCTCCGTCATTAAGTGGAGTGGTAATCAATAAAAAACTTTTCGCGAGGGCTATAAAAGACAAGCGGAAAAGAGCTCAGGATAAAGAAGATATTTCAGCCCTGGAGCAAAAATATGAAGCTAAGTTTCAGAGTTTAAAAACTGATCTGGTAGATAAATTATTTGCTATCATTGGCGGAAAAACTGCTCAGGGTGTTCAGAATGATCTTGGAGAAGAAGTAATGCCAAAGGGTAAGAAATATACTCTTAAGATGTTAAATGCTGTAGACGATTATACTCACCTTACCCAGGGTACCTGGACTACAGACGATCACCTGAATACTTTAGTGGCAGATCTCCTGCATAATTATAAAATTAAAGAAAATGACCTTCAGGGTAACCTAAGAAGGGAGAAATTTACCATCTCTGTTGGAGATGAGCTTCCTTCCGGTATCCTTAAACTTGCTAAAGTTTACATCGCCAAGAAACGTAAGCTTAAAGTAGGGGATAAAATGGCGGGACGTCACGGTAACAAAGGTATTGTTGCAAGAATCGTTCGTCAGGAAGATATGCCATTCCTTGAAGACGGAACACCGGTAGATATCGTGTTGAACCCGCTAGGGGTACCTTCACGTATGAATATTGGTCAGATTTATGAAACTGTACTCGGTTGGGCTGGTCAGAAAAACGGTAAGAAATATGCGACTCCTATTTTTGATGGTGCAACTATTGATCAGATTAACGGTCTAACCGACGAAGCCGGTATTCCAAGATATGGTCACACCTATCTTTATGATGGCGGTACAGGAGAGCGATTTGACCAGCGTGCAACTGTAGGGGTGATTTACATGTTGAAATTAGGGCACATGATTGACGACAAAATGCATGCGCGTTCAATTGGTCCTTACTCATTAATTACCCAACAACCACTTGGTGGTAAGGCACAATTTGGTGGTCAGCGTTTTGGTGAGATGGAGGTTTGGGCACTTGAGGCTTATGGAGCATCAAGCACCCTTAGGGAAATCTTGACCGTAAAATCTGATGACGTGATAGGAAGGGCTAAAACCTACGAAGCAATCGTGAAGGGAGAGCCTATGCCGGAACCGGGATTACCAGAATCTTTCAATGTACTTATGCATGAATTGAAAGGTCTTGGCCTGGACATTAAGTTAGAAGAATAATATACTGTTTTAGCATATGGGCTGCTTCAAAGGCAGCCCTTTAAAACAGATTTTTCACAATAATTAGATAGCAGCATTTATTATGGCTAGAAATAATGATAAAAATACAGTACAGAGATTTGACAAAATCTCTATCGGCTTAGCTTCCCCCGAGTCTATCCTTGCGGAATCCCGTGGTGAAGTTCTTAAGCCGGAAACTATCAATTATCGTACGCACAAACCAGAGCGTGACGGTTTGTTCTGTGAGCGTATTTTTGGTCCTGTAAAGGACTATGAGTGTGCCTGTGGAAAGTATAAGAGAATCCGCTACAAAGGTATTGTTTGTGACCGTTGTGGGGTAGAGGTAACAGAAAAGAAGGTACGTAGAGACCGTGTTGGACACATTAATTTGGTAGTTCCTGTAGCACATATCTGGTATTTCCGTTCTTTACCTAATAAGATTGGTTATTTACTTGGCCTTCCGTCTAAGAAATTAGACATGATTATCTACTACGAACGTTACGTGGTAATCCAGCCTGGTAATGCCAAAGATGAAGAAGGAAATGATCTTAAGAAAATGGATTTCCTTACTGAAGAAGAATATCTGAATGTTCTTGATAGTCTTCCTCAGGAGAATCAATATTTGGACGATAATGACCCTACCAAGTTTATCGCCAAAATGGGAGCTGAATGTCTTATTGAAATTCTTAGAAGAATAGATCTTAATGAACTTTCTTATGAATTAAGACATAAAGCAAACAATGAAACCTCGAAACAACGAAAGACTGAAGCTCTTAAAAGACTTCAGGTTGTTGAGGCACTTCGTGATGCCAATAAAAACCGCGAGAACAATCCGGAATGGATGATCATGAAGGTAATACCGGTAATTCCGCCGGAATTGCGTCCTCTTGTACCACTTGATGGTGGGCGTTTTGCGACTTCAGATTTAAATGACCTTTACCGTCGTGTAATCATCCGTAACAACCGTCTTAAGAGATTAATGGAGATTAAAGCTCCTGAAGTGATTTTACGTAACGAAAAACGTATGCTTCAGGAATCTGTAGATTCATTGTTTGATAACACCAGAAAATCTTCAGCAGTAAAAACTGACTCTAACCGTCCTCTGAAATCCCTTTCAGATTCATTGAAAGGTAAGCAGGGACGTTTCCGTCAGAACTTACTTGGTAAACGTGTAGATTATTCGGCACGTTCGGTAATTGTTGTAGGCCCGGAATTAAAAATGTTCGAGTGTGGTCTTCCGAAGAATATGGCGGCAGAGCTTTACAAGCCTTTCGTGATCAGGAAACTGATTGAAAGAGGTATTGTAAAAACTGTTAAATCTGCCAAAAAAATTATAGATAAAAAAGAGCCCGTAGTATGGGATATTCTTGAGAACGTTCTTAAGGGTCATCCGGTATTACTTAACCGTGCTCCTACGCTTCACCGTTTAGGTATTCAGGCATTCCAGCCAAAACTTATTGAAGGTAAAGCTATTCAGTTACACCCACTGGCATGTACGGCATTTAACGCCGACTTTGATGGTGACCAGATGGCGGTTCACCTTCCGCTGGGGCCGGAGGCTATTCTGGAAGCGCAAATGTTAATGCTTGCTTCCCACAATATCCTTAATCCTGCAAATGGTTCTCCAATTACGGTACCTTCACAGGATATGGTTTTAGGTCTTTACTACATGACCAAGCTTAAAAAATCTACCGAAGATGAAGCTGTTCAGGGAGAAGGTTTAACTTTCTATTCTACGGAAGAAGTTATTATAGCTTATAACCAGAAGAGAGTAGACCTGAACGCCAGTATTAAAATACGTGCCAGGGATTTTAATGATGCCGGTGAGCTTGTTTACCAGATTATAGAAACTACAGTTGGTAGGGTATTGTTTAATGAAACTGTTCCTGAAAAGGCGGGTTATATTAACGAAGTACTTACCAAGAAGTCTTTAAGGGATATAATTGGCAATATTCTTAAAATTACCAGTGTTCCTGAAACTTCTGAATTCCTTGACAAGATCAAATCTCTTGGTTACGGATTTGCATTCCGTGGCGGACTTTCCTTCAGCCTGGGTGATATTATTATCCCTGAAGAGAAACAAGCTATGATTGATGAAGCCAATGAGCAGGTTGAAGGAATCATCGGTAACTATAACATGGGTCTTATTACCAATAATGAGCGTTATAATCAGGTAATTGATATCTGGACATCTACCAATGCAGGTTTAACTGAGTTGGCAATGAAGCGAATCCGCGAAGACAAGCAAGGATTTAACTCCGTATATATGATGCTTGATTCCGGGGCCCGAGGTTCTAAAGAGCAGATCCGTCAGTTAACAGGTATGCGTGGACTTATGGCCAAGCCTAAGAAATCAAGTTCAGGTGGTGGTGAAATTATTGAAAATCCTATTCTTTCTAACTTTAAGGAAGGGCTTTCAATTCTTGAGTACTTTATCTCTACCCACGGTGCACGTAAAGGTCTTGCCGATACCGCACTAAAAACTGCCGATGCAGGTTACTTAACCCGTCGTTTGGTAGATGTTTCCCAGGATGTGATTGTAAATGATGAGGACTGTGGAACTTTGAGAGGTGTTGAAGTAAAAGCACTTAAGAAAAATGAAGAAATTGTTGAATCACTGGGAGAACGTATTTTAGGACGTATTTCCCTGTATGATGTTCGTAACCCTTCAACTGACGAATTATTAGTTAATGCGGGAGAAGAAATCACTGAGGATGCGGTCAAGAAAATAAATGATGCGCCTATTGAAAGCGTGGAAGTTCGTTCCCCGCTTACCTGTGAGGCAAAGAAAGGAATATGTGTGAACTGTTACGGTAGAAACCTTTCCACCAATAAACTGGTGCAAAGAGGTGAGGCCGTCGGTGTTGTGGCCGCCCAATCTATTGGGGAGCCTGGTACACAGTTAACCTTGCGTACCTTCCACGTAGGTGGTATTGCCGGAAACATTTCCGAAGAAAATAAATTGATTGCAAAACTAGATGGTGTTGCTGAAATTGAAGACCTGAAAGTAGTTAAAGGCGAAGCACCGGATGGAAGTACATCAGATATTGTTATTTCCCGTACTGCTGAACTTAAGATAAAGGATAAGAATACCGGGGTGGTATTGAGCAACAATAACATTCCTTATGGTTCTCAGATCTTTATTGAAGACGGAGCTGATGTTTCTGAAGGAGATGTTATCTGCCAGTGGGATCCATATAACGGTGTAATTATTTCTGAATTTGCCGGTAAGATTAAGTATGAGAATGTGGAGCAGGGTGTAACTTATCAGGTTGAAATTGATGAGCAAACCGGATTCCAGGAAAAAGTTATTTCTGAATCAAGAAACAAAAAACTTATTCCTACGCTTCATATCTTAGGTAAAAAAGACGAAGTGATCCGTTCTTATAATCTTCCGGTTGGAGCTCACCTGATGGTGGACAACGAGGAGAAAATTGGTGTAGGTAAGATTCTTGTAAAGATTCCGCGTAAATCTTCCAAAGCTGGGGATATTACCGGTGGTCTTCCAAGGGTAACCGAGCTGTTTGAAGCCCGTAACCCATCTAACCCTGCCGTGGTTAGTGAGATAGACGGAGTGGTTTCCTTCGGAAAAATCAAGCGTGGTAACCGTGAGATCATTGTAGAGTCTAAACTTGGTGAGGTTAAAAAGTATCTTGTGAAACTTTCCAACCAGATCCTTGTTCAGGAAAATGACTATGTTCGTGCAGGTATGCCGCTTTCTGACGGTTCTATTACTCCTGAGGATATTTTAAGCATTAAAGGGCCCAATGCTGTACAACAGTACCTTGTGAATGAAGTTCAGGAAGTTTACAGGCTGCAGGGTGTGAAAATTAACGATAAGCACTTTGAGGTTGTAGTACGTCAAATGATGCGTAAGGTAAGGATCCAGGATCCGGGAGATACTATTTTCCTTGAAAACCAGCTTGTTCATAAATCAGATTTCATCGAGGAGAATGATAAGATCTTCGGTATGAAAGTGGTGGAAGAAGCAGGTGATTCTGAAAACCTGAAAGCAGGACAAATTGTAAGTCCAAGAGATTTGAGAGATGAAAACTCAATTCTTAAAAGGGAAGACAAGAATCTTGTTACTGCAAGAGATGTAACTGCCGCTACGGCAACTCCGGTTCTTCAGGGTATTACCAGGGCATCGCTTCAAACCAAATCATTTATCTCGGCTGCTTCCTTCCAGGAAACAACCAAAGTACTAAATGAAGCTGCGGTTAGCGGTAAGATAGATGAACTTGAAGGCTTGAAGGAGAATGTAATTGTAGGTCATAAAATACCTGCAGGTACCGGAATGCGTGAGTACGACAGCATTATTGTTGGTTCCAAAGAAGAATTTGACCAGATGCTCGAGAAAAAGCAGGAAGTTAATTATAATTAATATTGAAATCAGGGGGCATATGCCCCCTGATTCTTTTACTATATAAGAGATCCCGGCCTTAGTCGGGATTTTTTGTAACTTTAAAATTGAAAAAACAGAGAATCATGAGCGAAGAAAAAAAATCTAAAAAAGGACAAATAAATATAGAACTTGATGAGGCTGTTGCTGAAGGTACTTATTCAAATCTTGCAATTATCAATCATTCGGTTTCTGAATTTGTAGTTGATTTTGTAAATATTATGCCGGGCAAACCTAAGAATAAAGTCAAATCCAGGATTATCCTAACTCCACAACATGCGAAAAGACTTCTGAAAGCTTTGGCAGATAATGTTCAACGTTTTGAAAAGGCGCACGGAGAAATCAGGGATTACGAAAAAGCTCCCCTTCCGTTAAATTTTGGCCCTACCGGCCAGGCATGATCGGTAAGAAAAAATTTTATAACACCTCACAGTTTCTATGGATCCTGTGAGGTTTTTGTTTTGCCAAAGAAGCAATTAAAACAAATTAGCTACCTTAGGGAAAGGTGCCAAAAAAATAACTTTAAAGACTATGAGTGAAGCTCCTCTTAATGACCAGGCAACAAAACGTATTGCAGCCATAGATCTTGGCACCAATTCTTTTCACGCCGTTCTTGTAGACATATATCCGGATGGAAGTTTTAGAACTGTAGATAAGCTTAAGGAGATGGTGAGCCTTGCTGAAAAGGGGTTGGAGGACCACCTTAGCCGTGATGCCATGGATAGGGGATTAGAAGCGCTAAAAAGAATTAAATTTTTGTGCGACAGCCATAATGTGGAGAATATACTGGCTTTTGCAACCAGTGCCATACGGGAGGCTGAAAATGGCGGGGATTTTATACATGAAGCAGGAGAAGAAGTAGGTATAAAAGTACGTGCCATTTCAGGAAAAATGGAAGCTGAAATGATTGGTTATGCCATAAGGCATAATATTGTTTTAGGAGAAGAGATGGTTTTGATGGTGGATATTGGCGGGGGAAGCGTTGAATTTATAATTGGTAACAGTAAAGAATTTATATATTACAATAGTCTCAAACTGGGGGTTGCCAGGATGGCGGCAGCTTTTGTAAGTTCAGATCCTATTAAAAAGAAGGAAATAAAAAAGCTGCAGAACCATTTTAAAGAAGAACTTACCGAAGTACTGAGGTTGCTAAAGGAGTATAAGGTGAAAACGATTATTGGCTCTTCAGGAACAATGGAAAATGTTGGTGCCATGGTAGCCGGAAGAAATTCTCTCACGGCTAACAGAAGCCTTAATGAACTGGAGTTTCATACGGAAGATTTCAATAGTTTGTATGGTGATTTTATCAATTTTGATAAAAAACAACGTCTGAAGGAAAAAAAACTGGAAGAGAAAAGGGTGGATATCATCAACCCCGGGATGGTTTTGTTGAAGTTGCTGGTGGATAAATCTAATATCCAAAACTTTAAAATTTCAGAAGCAGCCCTTCGTGAAGGAATGATTCTGAATTATATAAATAATAAAAAGGAAGAACTTAATCTTGATCTTGTTGGTAGTTTTCAGGATCCGCGCCGTAGAAGTGTTTATGAATTGCTGCGGAAGTGTAACTGGCCTGAAGCACACTCCCGCCATGTTTCAAATTTTGCTCTACAGCTTTTTGATGAATTTAAGGAGGAGCTTAAATTAGAGGAACCAGACAGAGAGCTTCTAGAATATGCCAGTTTATTGCATGATATTGGTTACTATATTTCTTATAGAAAGCATCATAAACATGCGCTATACCTTATTCGAAATTCAGATTTACTGGGTTTCAAAGAAGATGAAATCAATATAATGGCTAATGTTGCCAGATACCACCGCCGGTCTGCTCCCCGCAAAAAGCATAAATGGTATAAAGATCTGGATAAGAAGCTTAGGAAAAAAGTTAAAAAGCTTTCGGCACTTCTAAGGGTGGCCGATGGATTAGATAGAAGCCACTATCAAAATGTCCAAAAGCTGGAAATACAAAATGGGGCTGAAATTGTTAATCTTCTTATCACTACTCAAAGTGATCCTGAACTGGAAATTTGGGGATGCTTACGAAAAGCCAGTTTATTGGAAAAATTAACAGGAAAAGAACTAAAGATTTTTGCAGTAATGGAAAACTCGAAGTAATCTTCACAACATGACCGGATATACTCCTAATTTTCGTAATGCTGAATATAACACAAATTAATCAAGGTGCTTCTTAAAATAAATTCTTGCTGCTTTCATAACTCTCGGTGCAAGTATCAGGGTAGAAATCATGGTGGGTATGGCCATAAGAGCAAAGAAACCATCAATAAGATTAATCATCATGCTTAATGATGTTGTTGCACCAATAAGAATACTCAGAATATAGAAATAGTTATAGTAGTGTTTTCTCTCAGCGCCTATCAGAAAATTAAGACATTTGGTTCCGTAGTAAGAATATGAAAATAAGGAGGAAATGCTGAAGGCTGCAATACACAAGAGCAAAAGGTAATCTCCAAAATATGGTATAGAATTTTCAAAAGCCTTGGCTGTTAAAGTAACACCATTGGCGTCGCTGCTTTGCCATACACCGGTAACCAGAATAGTGAGTGCCGTTAATGTACAAATAACAAGGGTATCTATTGCCGGTCCCAGCATAGCAACAAGGCCTTCACGTATAGGCTCTGAAGTTTTACTGGCACCATGGGCCATTGTTGCAGTCCCTATTCCGGCTTCGTTGGAAAAAGCTCCTCTTCTAATCCCCAATATCATCAATCCGCCTACAATTCCGCCAAACAAAGGTTCACCTTTGTAATTTTCAGCAGCAAAGGCATCGGTAAAAATTAATCCCAGATAACGTGGCAGTTCATCAATATTTACGAATAGAATGGCGAGTACAGAAATGAAATAAAGTGCCACCATTGCCGGTACCAGTTTTGAAACCGTTCGGCTAATGCGGTAAAGTCCGCCAAGGATCACTGCGGAAGTTATGATAACTAAAACTATCCCGATAATTAAATTGGTAGTAAAACCTGTTTCAACACCCTGGGGTTCCAGTAAAATTGTATTGATTGCCTGGGTTAGCTGGTTCACGTTAAAAACCGGAAGGGCTCCCACCAATCCTGCTACAGCAAAAAATACAGCCAGAGGTTTCCATGCTTTTCCCAGGCCTTCCACTATAAAGTACATCACCCCGCCCTGGATATTTCCCTGAGTGTCTTTTCCGCGGTACATCACGGCCAGGGTGTTGGTAAAAAATTTTGTAGACATGCCTACAATGGCACTAATCCAAAGCCAGAATACCGCACCCGGCCCGCCTAAAGCGATAGCCACTGCTACTCCGGCAATATTTCCCATACCCACAGTGGAAGACAACGCAGTAGATAAGGCCTGGAAATGGTTAATTTCACCGGGTGCATTTGGATCATCATATTTCCCGCGGAGCAAATCCAGCGAATGTCCCAGGTAACGGAAAGGTAGAAATCTTGAGGAAATTAATAAATACAGTCCGCCGCCAATTAGCAAAATTACAAGAGGTAGCCCCCATACCAGGGAGGCAAATTCAGCAATGAGACGGTCCAGTTGATTCATAAAATTTAGGTTTGGACCGAAAATAGTAAATAAAAATTTACCAAAGGTTCTTACTTCCGTATTTTGGACTTATAACAGGTGCTTAAAATCATAATTTTTGGAAATCAGTAAAAGATTTCTAAAATTCAGAAGTAAAATGAAATTTAATATCAGGATATTTTTGCTGGGCCATTTGTAAAGAGAATTGGGAATCGGCTAAAAATACCAACTGCCCCTGCTTATCTTTGGCTAGAAATTTTGCTTTTACCCGTTTAAAATCTTTAAATTCTTCACTTTTGGTATCTTTGGCCTCCACCCATGTTGCCTTATGAACATTAAGGTTTTCATAGGTGCATTTCGCACCGTATTCATGTTCCAGGCGATACTGGATTACTTCAAACTGTAAGGCGCCTACCGTTCCAATTACTTTACGGCCATTTAATTCTAAAATAAAAAGCTGCGCCACCCCTTCATCCATCAGCTGGTCTATGCCTTTTTCCAGTTGTTTGGATTTCATAGGATCGGCATTGTTGATGTAACGGAAATGTTCAGGAGAGAAACTTGGAATCCCGTGGTACATCAAGGTTTCTCCTTCAGTTAAAGTGTCTCCAATTTTAAAGTTTCCCGTGTCGTGCAGGCCAACAATGTCACCGGGATAAGAAACATCCACAATTTCCTTTTTTTCAGCAAAAAATGCATTTGGACTCGAAAATTTGAGGTTTTTCCTGTTCCTTACATGAAGATAGGATTTATTTCTTTCAAATTTTCCGGAGACAATTTTTACAAAAGCCAGACGGTCACGATGTTTTGGATCCATATTCGCATGAATTTTAAACACGAAGCCTGTGAATTTATCTTCATCGGGCTCAACCACGCGCTCATCACTATCTTTTGGTCTTGGAGTGGGAGCGATGTTAATAAAGCAATCCAGCAGTTCCCGCACTCCAAAATTATTTAAGGCTGAACCAAAGAAAACCGGCTGTAAATTTCCGGCGAGGTAAGCGTCTTTTTCAAATTCAGGATAAACTCCCTGCGCCAGTTCCAATTCCTCCCTTAGAGTGTCTGCTGCTGTACTTCCTATTAGATCGTCCAGCTCTTCGGAAGCCAGATCTGATATTTCCACAGTTTCTTCAATATCTTTGCGCGGATCTCCGGTAAAGAGGTTTACATTTTGCTCCCAGATATTGTAAATACCTTTAAAATCATATCCCATTCCTATAGGAAAGCTTAGAGGCGTAACGGTAAGCTTTAGTTTTTGCTCAATT
Organism: Autumnicola musiva; assembly: GCF_031846585.1. Classification (NCBI taxonomy): domain Bacteria; kingdom Pseudomonadati; phylum Bacteroidota; class Flavobacteriia; order Flavobacteriales; family Flavobacteriaceae; genus Autumnicola; species Autumnicola musiva. Next base: position 176,976 of record NZ_JAVRHK010000005.1, on the reverse strand, counting down.
TCATCAAGCAGTTCAAAAGCATCTTTTCCCTCACGGTCCAGTTTGTTTATAAAAACAATCATGGGAATATTCCGCATGCGGCAAACTTCCACCAGTTTTTCAGTTTGTTCCTCCACTCCTTTGGCAACATCAATCACCACAATAACACTATCTACCGCGGTAAGGGTGCGAAAGGTATCTTCAGCAAAATCCTTGTGCCCAGGTGTATCCAGAATATTAATTTTGATGTCTTTGTATTCAAATGCTAGTACAGAAGTAGCTACAGAAATCCCCCGTTGGCGTTCAATTTCCATAAAGTCACTGGTGGCTCCTTTCTTAATCTTGTTAGATTTAACCGCTCCTGCTTCCTGGATTGCACCTCCAAACAGCAATAATTTTTCTGTAAGTGTGGTTTTACCTGCATCGGGGTGGGAAATAATTCCAAAAGTCCTTCTTCTTTTTATTTCTTTCTGAAAACTCTTCATTTCACGTCATTTGAAGGGCAAAAATACTATTAATTTCACGAATCTGGGAAGGAAGAATAAGCCAAATTCGCTTGGCTTTATCAGTACGCAGGCAAACATTATTGATTCGGAAATCTGAATTTCTACAATGCGATTAAATTGTAACAATACCCCGGGCTATTCGTTGTACTTATAAAACCAATACATAAATCTTTTATGACTAAATTAATTACATATATTCTAATCTTATTTACAAGCTTATCTTATTCTCAGCAAATACCCAAACAGGTAAATATTCCATTTACACAAACGCCCAACGGACATATAATTATTCCTGCTACAATAAACGGAGTAGAGGGAAGCTTTATATTTGATACTGGAGCTGGTATTAATCTGTTAACTAAGAAATTTGCAGATAAAATAACAGACCTTAAAGAAACAAATCATTTCTATACCGGACATAGAGCAACTGGAGAAGAAATAAAATCTGATCTATGGAATTCAAAATATCTGGAAATTGGGAATTTTAAAATAAAGAATGAAATATTCGCAGTTTATGATCTTGAATTTCCGCTGGATGGCCTGATATCATTGACGCCTTTTAAGGATAGACAAATTACTATTGATTTTAAAAATAAAATTCTGAGTATTGAATCAGAAAAATCCTTGAATGAATTGATAACCCAAAAAGATTTTGAAATGCCTTTACAAATTTCAAATGACAGAGAAATTAAAATAGGTATTTCTACAAAGGTTACACTTAATGATAAACTTTCTCTAAATGTAGGTCTGGATAGTGGCGCTGGTTTTGATGTCTATAGATTTAATTCAGAATATATGGAATTGTTAGACATTGATTCCACAAAAATACATAGTGAATTCAAGCCAAGCATTTTCAAACCGGAAGAAGGAAATAGTTATTACTACACTAATTTGGCAGAATTAACTGATAGTTCTAAAAATGTATCAGTAAAAGATTTTAAAGCTACATTTATTGATGGTTTGATCTATGAAGGAATTATGGGAATAAACTGGATTGGAGAAATGATCACAATTGATATCCCAAACAAAAGATTAATTGTCCGGAATTATGATTAATCGCATGTCTAATCTTGAATTATTACTGGAAAAAATGACCATTCCTGAAATTTGTGGATTTTAAGTGATTAAACAAAACCCAAAGTGAAAGCAGCAGGTCAAACTTATTTGGTAAAGCAGACACCTATTTTGTACATTTGGATTTTAACCAGGGGCTTAAGCAGGCATGATGGAAAGATGATAATATCGTTTAACCAGTTGCCGGCTCTAAAACTGTAAGTCCGTTAGTGAGGGAAAGAATGGCAATGGAAAAGGTGATTTTAGTCAACGAGAGTGACGAACAAATAGGCCTGATGGAGAAAATAGAGGCTCATGAAAAGGCACTTTTGCATCGTGCATTTTCTGTTTTTGTATTTAATGATAAAAATGAGCTTATGATCCAGCAGAGGGCGTTGGGAAAATATCATTCGCCCGGTTTATGGACCAATACCTGTTGCAGCCATCAGCGGGAAGGCGAAAGCAATATTACAGCTGGAAAGAGGCGCTTACATGAAGAAATGGGGTTTTCTACAGAATTAAAGGATACAATTTCTTTTATTTATAAGGCTCCTTTTGATAACGGACTTACAGAGCATGAGTATGATCATATTCTTGTGGGCCAGTTTGACGGGGAACCCGATTTGAATCCTGATGAGGTTGCCGACTGGAAATGGATTTCTCTGGAAGATGTTGAAAAAGACATGAAGGAGAATCCCGATATTTACACCGAATGGTTTAAGATTATTTTTGATAAATATTATACCCATATAAAGGCATGAGATTAACCGTTCACAGAAAAGCACATTTTAATGCAGCCCACCGGCTATTTAAAAAGGAGTGGGACGATGCTAAGAATGAAGCGGTTTTTGGTAAATGCAGCAATCCAAATTATCACGGGCATAATTACGAACTTACCGTCTCGGTAACCGGAGAAATAGATCCTGAAACCGGATTTGTGATGGATCTTAAAATCCTGAAGGATTTGATTTTTGAAAAAGTAGAGCAGGTCTTTGACCACAAAAACCTTAATGTGGAGGTAGAGGAATTTAAAAATCTGAATCCAACTGCAGAAAACATTGCGGTGGTAATCTGGAATAAACTGCGGAAAGAATTGAGGGAAAATCTGGATCTTATGGTAACTTTGTACGAAACTCCCCGGAATTTTGTAACCTATAAAGGCGAATAGATGTCACTTAAAATTGGAGACAGCATACCCGATCTGGAGCTAAAGGATCAAAACGGAAAAATTTTTAACTTTTCTTCGCTGAATGGAGTTCAGCCGTTTGTGGTATATTTTTATCCCAGGGATTTTACTCCGGGTTGTACAAAACAAGCCTGTTCGTTTCGGGATCAATATGAGGAATTCAGGGAACTGGGAGCGGAAGTTATAGGAATTAGTTCAGATTCTGAAGATTCTCATGCCAGATTCGTTAAAAAATACGATTTGCCTTTTATTATCCTTTCTGATGAAGACCAGAAGGCAAGAGAGTTGTTTGGAGTAAAACCCAATTTGCTCGGAATGGTTCCTGGCCGGGAAACCTTTATTTTTGACCTGCAGGGAATGCTTAAATACCGGTTTAACAGTATGAATGCTAAAAGACATATTCCTGAGGCTCTGACTGCACTTGAAAATATAAAGTAAAATTTTTTGAAAAATTTAATTTACCTGTTTCCGTATATTGAAAAATAGACTACATTCGCACCCGGAAAATTGAATAATTATGCCAAGTAAAAGAATTTTGAAGAGGGATGTGAATAATGTTATGGGAGATATTATTGATGCTGCATATCTTCATCAGGCTGCCAATCCCCAGGAGGACCCCGCAAAATCTGAAGCTATTGTTGATGAAGCCATAGCCACCTTTGACGGATTGATTGAAAAGATCAACAAGAGAGATGTGCAGGATAAAAAACAACATTTTAAAGAAGTAAATAAAGAATTTGAAACTAAAGCTGAAGCTTTGGTTGAAAAGGTGAATGCCCTGTAATTAATTTTTGCCGATGTAGCTCAGCTGGCTAGAGCAGCTGATTTGTAATCAGCAGGTCGTGGGTTCGAGTCCCTCTATCGGCTCTTTTTTAAAACCTCTCATTTTGCAAATTGAGAGGTTTTATTTTTTAATATATTCTGAAGAACAACCAATCCTGAGAAAGCTGCTTTTTTTGCATAAAAACCTCACAAGTTTTGGAAACCTGAGGTTTGTCATAAATTATCGTTGGAAATTTTGGATCTCCTCCTAATGTAAAACTTCCAGTTCCAGTTTCTTTGAAGAATTAGCCTGAACTTCTTTAAATTCTTTCATGTGGTCCTGAATTTTTCTGTCCCACATCGGGATCATTTCAGTTAGCTTCTTTTTCCATGCCTCCGATTTTATTTTTTCCGGAAATGCAATTTTAAGTACATCTACCATTATTGGTACTGCCACAGAAGCGCCCGGTGATGCTCCGAGTAAAGTGGTTACACTGCCATCCTTACTATGTACTACATCCGTCCCAAATTCTAAAATACCACCTTCTTTCTCGTCTTTTTTAATGATCTGAACCCTCTGGCCGGCAACACGTAATTCCCAGTCTTCTGGTTTTGCCTCCTTCACGAATACCCGTAAATCTTCCATACGATCTTTATGTCCCATGGTAACCTGTTTTATAAGGTACTGCGTAAGTGGTAAATTATGCCAGAAAACTCCCCATAGCGATGGAATATTATCCAGCCTTATGGATTTTGGAAGAGCCAATTTTGAACCTTCTTTTAAGAACTTGGTGCTGAATCCCGCAAAGGGGCCAAACAATAGTTCCTTCTTACCGTTTATATACCGTGTATCCAAGTGTGGCGTTGACATAGGAGGCGCGTCCGGCCCCGCTTTGCTATAAACTTTGGCGCTATGCTCTTTAATCACTTCCGGATTTTTGCAGAACAACCATTGTCCGCTTACGGGAAAGCCGCCATATCCCTCTTTTTCTTTTATATCTACTTTTTGTAAAAGGGGCAATGCACCACCACCGGCACCTATAAAAACATGACCGGCATCGTAATATTTTTTGTCTCCTGAACTTAAATCTTTGGCTTCCACAGTCCATTCCAGTTTTTCATCTGGGTCTACGTCTAAAACTTCATGGTTTCTTAAAACCGTAACATCAAACTGGGTCTCGAGAATCTTAAAATAATATTCGGTAAGTTTTCCAAAGTTGACTTCAGTACCAATTTCCATTCTTGTAGCCGCAAGATTTTCACCTTCGCTGCGGTCCTTCATAATTAATGGAAACCATTTACGCAGGGTAGAAAAGTCTTCAGAATATTTCATGGTTTCAAAAAGGGGATGTGCCTTCATGGCTTCAAACCTCTTTTTGAGGAATTTCACATCATCTTTTCCATGCACCCAGCTATGATGAGGCACTGACCGCAGAAAGTTTTTGGGATCCTGGATTAATCCTTTTTCAACCAGGTAAGCCCAAAATTGTTTGGTGGTTTCAAATTGTTCAAAAATTTCAATGGCCTTGGAGATATCTATTGTTCCGTCTTCCTTTTCCGGAGTGTAATTCAGCTCACATAAAGCAGAATGGCCCGTGCCGGCATTATTCCATGCTTCAGAGCTTTCTTCGGCAACTTTTTCAAGCCGCTCAATAACAATAATTTTGGATTCGGGTTCAATGAGTTTCAGCATCAGGGAGAGTGTGGCACTCATAATCCCGCCGCCTATGCAAATTAAATCGTAATCTTTTTCAGTAGTAATATTAGGAGTCATAGCAGTCTTTTCCCAAATTTAGGGAATTGAGCAGCCAATTGGTTTAAAGAAATATTAAAAGGCCTTACAGCAAAAATTTAAAACCTTCAGAAGAAATGATTTATGAGGATGTTTCTTCAGCATATTCTATTTTTTCCTCTAACTTTCCTTCTTTTCTTCTTTTCTTCTTTCTTTGAGAAAGCGTTTAAGATCTTCTCCGTATTTGGATTTTTTTACTCTTTTGTCCAAAGAATTATAGATGGTATCCAGGTATTTGATATTGGCATCAAAAACTTCGGAAAGGGCCAGATAGGGGGCCAGCTCAAGATTTTTATTGTTAATGGCGAAATTTACCGTGTAAAGATATTTTCTTCTTAAAAGCTTATCATACTGCTGGTCAATTTCCATCAGTTTATCTTCATCTTCAGCCTGCTGCGCCTCAAAACTGGCTTTAATAAGATCAAGATTACTGTCGTTGAACCGTTTCATCATTTTACGGTATTCTACCAGTTTTTCCTGATTTTGAGAGCCAACAATTTTTGCGGCAGTTTCAAATTTATCTAAGCGGGTGGTAATATTTACCTCACCTTTATCAGCAAAAAAATCCAGCCTGTCATCATATTCAGAATTATCTACTTTTTCAAGATAGAGATACATCATCTGGGGACTGTCAATATAGGTTTCCAGTACAAACTGAGGATCGCCGTTAACTTCCACCGAATCCACGTTCACCAGTGCAGTATCCTCAATCCTTTGAAGGAAAACTGTACCTTTTTTTAATCCTTTGATATTTCCATTGACCACCAGATTGCTTTCCTTTTCAGATTCAGAACAAGCGGAAAGACTAATCACAAACAATAAAAGAAGGCCAAGATTTTTCATTCTGATCAATATAATTTTTGGAGCGCAAATATCTTATAAATTTTTATTTTTATCTAACCTGCAGAAGCCATTTGCATTAAAATTGTGCACAAAATTGCGCCATAAGTTCCTACCACATATCCAAATACAGCAAGAAGTACACCAACTGTTGCCAGCGAAGGGTGAAAGGCCGCTGCTACAACCGGAGCAGAAGCCGCCCCGCCTACATTTGCCTGGCTCCCTACCGCCAGGAAGAAATATGGTGCCTTTATAATTTTGGCAGTAACAAGAAGAACAATCACATGAATTAAAATCCATACCAGCCCAATGGCAATTAACCCGGGGTTATCCAGTACACTGCCTAAATCCATTTTCATCCCTATGGTTGCCACAAGTATATAAATAAAAACGCTTCCCAGTTTACTGGCCCCCGCACCCTCGTAGGATTTAAACCGGGTAAAGGAAAGGACAATTCCAATTGCCGTGGCAATGGTTATCATCCAGAAAAAATCTGATGAAAAGGAGGACAGTGCGCTTTTAGGGTCTGTAAAAACTTCAAAATTAGCAGAAAGAAAAGCTGAAATTCCGTCGGCTCCCCAGTGGGCAATACCAACTGCGCCAAAAGCCAGGGACAGTAAAATCATTAAATCTGCCAGGGAAGGATTACGGGTGACGCTGGCTGCATAATTGGAAACTTTGGTTTTTAGTTCTTCTATTGCCGAGTTATCTGCTTTTAACCACCTGTCTATCTTTTCGTTTTTGCCAATTCCCATTAGTACTATTGCCATCCAGAGGTTGGCAACAATAATATCCACCAGTACCATCCCACCATAAAGATCGGGGTTATATTCATAAATTTCGAGCATGGCAGCCTGATTGGCACCACCGCCAATCCAGCTACCTGCAATGGTTGAAAGGCCACGCCAGATAGCATCGGGTCCTACGCCGCCAACAGTTTCAGGAGAAACTGCAGAAATAAGCAATACCGCCACAGGGCCACCTACAATTATCCCAACAGTTCCGGCAAAAAACATTATTAATGCCTTTGGCCCTAGGTTAAAGATGGCTTTTAAGTCTATACTCAGGGTCATTAATACCAGTGCAGCAGGCAGAAGGTAGCGGCTGGCTACAAAATAGAGATTAGATGTGGAATCATCTATTAATCCCAGCGAGTTAAAAATTGCAGGGATAAGATAGCACATCAAAAGTGCAGGAACTACAGCATAAAACTTTTTCCAGAAACCCGATTTTTGTCCAGAGGTGTAAAAAACAAATCCAAGTGCGATCATTAAGAGGCCAAATACAATGGCATCATTGGTAAAAACCGGTAAATCTTCCATAGAGTAAAATGTAGTTGTGACGGCAAAAATACAATTTTAAGAAACTTTTTTTGAATGTCCCGCTAAAAGTAAGAATGAATGTCATCATGAATCTGGCTGCCTCCCGAGCCATAAAGGTTCAGCAGGAGAAACACTGGCTTTTTCTCACGATTTAAGGGGTATAGAAATTTTTAAAAATGTTTAAACTCGTGAATTTTGAAGTTTGAAAAGCTCCCGTAAACTCTTCGCTACACCGTCTTCAATTCCTGCGTGGGTAACTGTGTTGGCAACTCTAAGCACTTCATCCCGGGCATTGGCCACCGCTATGCCCATTCCCACTCCTTCTATCATCTCCACATCGTTATAATTATCACCAAAAGCAATACAATCCTTAATATCCATTTGATAATGCTCTTTTAGAAGTAGTTGAATGGCGCTGAATTTGGAAATATTTCTGTTGGCGATTTCCAGATAAGTAGATTTGGAGCGGTATAAATGAAGTTCTTCCGGAAAATTTTTGTTAAGATAATCCCTGATGCTGTCAATATCTTCTTCAGTGCCCATAGCCATTACTTTGTGCGCACCTTTGCCTTCATTTTTCCATTTTTTGATCGCTTCAGCATTAGGTTTTACTTCCGGGGCAACTTTTGTATTCGCTTCCTCGCGTTCAGACCATTTGTCAATCTGCGGAACATACCATTCATCTTCATGGTAAAGGCTTAAATGGCAGTTGAGTTCAGAATTAAATTCATGCAATTTTTCAACAATTTCAATAGGTATAGTTGTGGAACTGATAGTTTTTTCGCCCACCATTACCAATCCGCCGTTATAGGCAATAATTGGGTAGTGCTTTATGTTGAGGTCATCCTGAAGGTGATGCATGGCTTTTGGCATCCTCGCTGAAATAAGTACAAAAGGGATTTTATCGCTAATATTCTGAATGGTTTCAATGGTATGGTCAGAAAGGACTTTTTTTGAATTAAGTAAAGTTCCGTCGATGTCTGAAAAGATAATTTTGTAAGGCATTTATTCTTTGTTTTTATTTTTAGGATCTCTGTTTGCTTCTTTTAATGATTTGTTCAGCATCCACTCAATCTGGCCATTGGTGCTTCTGAATTCATCAGCAGCCCATTTTTCAATAGCCTTCAGCATCTCCTCGTCCACTCGTAGTGCAAATGCTTTCTTTTTACTCATTACTTCTTCTTTTTCCTTTTAATCCCTCATTGAGGGTTTAATTTCCCGAGGCTTGCCTCTAAATTCTGAAATGTTTTTTCCGATTCATACCTCGTGGACTTGCCCCACAGGTAGTTAATTGTTTCTGAAGGTGATTTTTTATAGTTCTGGCTGCTCCATCTGGTTCCCTGGTGCCCATAAGAAAGGATTTTTTCTTTTTGGTTAACAGTTGAATTCCTTTATTTCCTGAAATTTTGTTTTTCTTTAAAGATTATCGGTACCATAAAAATTAATGGTTTAAAGTTCCTGCGTTCACCACGGGACTCGCATCTCTGTCTCCGCACAAAATAACCATTAAATTACTTACCATTGCAGTACGGCGCTCATCATCTAGTTCCACTATTTGCTTTTGGCTTAATTCTGTGAGGGCCATTTCTACCATACTTACGGCACCTTCAACAATTTTATGCCTTGCTGCAACTATGGCTGTAGCCTGTTGCCTTTTTAACATGGCACTGGCGATTTCATTAGCGTAGGCCAGGTAACCTATCCTTGCTTCAAGCACTTCTATTCCGGCAATATTCAGCCTTTCTTCAAGTTCCTTTTCCAGGGCATCACTAACTTCGTTCATGCTGGAGCGAAGAGTAATATCTTCATCCAGGCCTTCATCGGCAAAATTGTCATAGGGATATAAACTGGCCAGTTTTCTTACAGCGGCATCGGTTTGCACCACCACAAAATTTTCAAAATTGTCAACATCAAAAGAAGCTTTAAAGGTATCTTTTACACGCCACACTAAAATGGTACTAATCATTACCGGGTTTCCCAGCTTATCATTTACTTTTAAGCGTTCACTGTCAAAATTTCTGGCCCGCAGGGAAATTTTCTTTTTGGTGTAAAAGGGATTTACCCAAAAGAGGCCGTTTTTCTTCACAGTACCCCTGTAATCTCCAAATAGGAGCAATACACGGGATTCATTAGGATTTACCAGGATAAATCCGGGAAGCAGTACTAGTGAAATCAAAAAGCCCAGGCCGAACCACACTGTTTTTGCTATGGTAAAGCCTATGATACTCCCAATTAAAAGGATTAGAAAGATAAAAAGCATCAGGTAACCGTTAGAGGGTTTTAAATGTTTTTCCTGTGTCATGACTGAAGATGTTATTTGATATTAATTTGATATCATCAATATATTAATTTAAAAAGTATTAAACCTATACTTTAACAATTAATTTCTTCTTGTTCCATATCTTAGCCGAAAATTGTAAAACATGAAACCTTTTTTAGTGCTATTCCTTTCTGTAGTATTTATAAATACTGCCCTTGCAAATAATGATGATTGGGGAAAAACCGGTCACAGGGCCACTGCTGAAATTGCAGAGTCCTATCTTACCAAAAAAGCCAAACGCAATATCAGAGATTTATTAAACGGAAGAAGTCTTGCCTTTGTGGCAAATTATGCCGATGATATTAAAAGTGACCCGGAATTTCGCCAGTACGGTCCCTGGCATTATGTAAATATAGATCCTGAAGATGAAGAATATAAACCTGAAGAAGCTAATCCTCAGGGAGACCTGGTACAGGCTATTAGAAAGTGCATCTCGGTTTTAGAGGATGGTGGAGCTGCAAAAGAGGAGAAGCAGTTTTACCTGAAAATGCTGGTGCATTTTATGGGGGATCTGCATCAGCCTTTCCACGCCGGAAGAAGTGAAGATAAAGGCGGGAATGATATAAAAGTAAAATGGTTTGGAGACGATTCTAATATTCATAGGGTATGGGACAGCGAAATGATAGACTCTTTTCAAATGAGCTACACCGAGCTGGCAGAGAATACCAAAAATATTTCTAAGGAAGAGATGGAAAAAATAAAATCCGGCAGTCTTCTTGACTGGGTTTATGAATCCCGTGATTTGGCCGGTGAACTTTATGCGTCTGTAGATAATGAAGATAATCTGGGATATGAATGTATGTATGATCGTTTCCCGCTGGTACTGGAACAACTTCATAAAGGAGGCCTGCGCCTTGCTAAAGTTCTTAATGGGCTTTTTGGATAGGATTATTCAATTCTTCTGAAGGTGAGATTTATTCTTGATCCTATTTCTTTTTTGGTTTTTGGAAGCTGATGTTTCCAGAAATGTTGAGTAGGGCCTTTCATAACTAATAAACTGCCATTTTCAAGTTTAAGCTTAAATTTGGCAGTTTTAGATTTGTGCCGTAGATGGAAAATCCTTTCAGCACCAAAACTAACAGATACAATTTCAGGATTATCTCCCAGTTCTTTCTCGTCATCTGCGTGCCAGCCCATGCTGTCCTTTCCGTTGCGGTATAAATTCAAGAGGCAGGTAGTAAAACGAACATCAGATACTTTTTCTACTGCTTCCTTTATCTTTAGTAATGTTTCAGAAAAAGGTTGCGGATGCATGGTAAGTCCCGAATATTTATAATCTTTGCCGTTATCTGCATACAAAGCAGTAAGCCTTGGCTGAAGCATTTCTTTTCCGAATATCCTAATTTTATCCTGTTTCCAGGGCGTATCCTTCAGTAATTGCTCTAAATAAAGATCTGCATCAACTTCAGAAAAGAAATTGGGAAAATAGAAAATTTCGGCATCAGGTAATTCTGGAATTTCGTGTTTCATTTAAAATCTTAGATAAAACCATGCCCACCACATGAGAAAGAATTGCAGCGGAATTCTCAAAACCAGGGCCCATTTAGGTAGCCCGGCACCTGCTTTTTCAGAAGAAAGCATATAAAAATGTACCGGTAAAAAAACAGCTAGCATAGCAATTATCCCATAAACAGCAATGTTTTTAGTTGCTTCAAAACACAACGCCATACCTAGCAAAGCTTCCGCAATTCCGCTAAGATAGACCAGGAGTTTATGAGCGGGAAGGTAGGAGGGCATAATTCGTATATACATTTTTGGCCTCACAAAATGATTAATGCCGGCAAGAATATAGATTGCCGCCATAAGATAAAGATGCCATGGGTATTTCATGGGTGAAAGTATGTGGCACTAAAATACATATTATTCATAGTTCATTTAACAGGGTTGATAAATTATTTTTGTGTAGTTCGTTAAAATAACCTAATTTTCGTGTCCCTTATTACTGGACCTAACCTGTCAACTAATTGAAGAGAAGCTGTTTTACGCTTATTTTTTTGCTATGGGCTTTTGTGCCGGCAATTGCCCAAACTGAAGCCTGCCGGGATGCATTTCTTGATTCTATATACTGGAAATCTTCAGATTATATAGGTATCTACAATTATAATGATGGGATTTCCGAAGCCAGGAAATTAATAGAGGAAGCTCGATTTCGGGATAATAACAGCTATCTTTTTCATGCCCATAATCTTCTGGGGGCAAGTTACACCGACTTAAGTGACACGCTTCGCGCAAAAGGGCATTATGAAAATGCACTTGAATATGCTGAAAAATCTAAAAACGATACACTCATCCTCTGGGCCATCAATAACCTTGGGAATATTTATGCCGACAATAACGAAACGGCAAATGAAGGAATCACTTATTACGAAAAAGCAATACATCTTGCTACAGAGCTGGAGGTAAAAAATGAAATTTTATATCCCACGGTGAATATTGCCTGGACCTATCTCGATAATGAGAAGCTGGAAAAAGCAAAACCGTATCTGGATAAAGCATGGAGATTACAAAAGGAATCTGCAATTACAGATAATTACCTTTTATCGCAACTTAATTTTCTTACGGGCAGGTATTATGCCGGGAAGGATGAGCTAAAAAATGCTAAAGCTTATTTTGAAGATGCCATTGAAGTGGCAGATGAATTTTCCTATTTATTAGAGGCTTCGATGGCGTATAAAGCTTACGCAAAATTGCTCTTTAAAACGGAAGATTTTAAAGAGGCTTATGCTGCTTTGGATCAATATGAAAAGTACAATTCACAGATTTTTGAAAAAGACAGGCTGCGCCAAATAGAAATAGCAAATGCCAGGTTCGATAATAATAAATATCAACACAACCTGGAACTTGCCGAAAGTGAACAGGAATATCAGGCAAAAATAATAAGGAAATCCAATGAGAAGCTCTTCATTATGCTTGTCTCTTCCATTATACTCGTGGTAATTCTTTTTAGCCTGAATAAAATCAACCGCGACAGGAAAAAATTAATTGAGGAACTTAAGGTAAAAAATAATCAGCTTCAGGAATCCAAGAATGAAGCTGAACGCCTTTCAAAGCTTAAAACCCAGTTTTTCTCTACGGTAAGCCATGAAATAAGGACGCCTTTATACGGGGTAATAGGGCTTACTTCTTTGCTGCTGGAAGATAAAGGCCTTAAGAAACATGAAAATGACCTGAAATCCTTGAAATTTTCAGCAGATTATTTACTTGCACTTATAAATGATGTATTGCAAATGAATAAGATGGAATCCAACCTTGTAAAACTGGATAATATATCTTTCCATCTTAAAGATTTGATGGCCAGCATCCTGAATACCTTTGAATTTTCCAGGGTGCAGAATAGCAATAAAATACATATGAGTATAGATAAAGATATCCCTTCTTATTTAATGGGGGATCCTGTGCGGCTGTCACAAATATTGATGAACCTGGTGGGGAATGCCGTCAAGTTTACTGAGATGGGGAATATTTACCTTTCTGCCCGTCTTGAAAAGGTTAAAGATGAGAGGTGTTTTGTTTATTTTGAAGTGAAAGATGACGGTATAGGTATTCCGGAAAATAAGCAAGCTCAAATTTTTGAAGAATTTTCCCAGTTACGAACAGCAAATTACAATTACCAGGGTACGGGATTGGGGCTTCCAATCGTGAAGAAATTACTGGAATTGCATAATTCTGAAATTTATCTGGAAAGTAAAGAGGAAGAAGGAAGTACTTTTAGTTTTGAAATAGAATTTGAAAAAGATATCCAAAAGCAGGAGAAACCAGCACAAATTGAACAGGAAGAGGAATTAAGTACTGGCGAAGATGCCCTGCTTCCGAAGAAAATTTTAATTGTGGATGATAATCGTATAAATCAGGTAGTGACAAGCCGAATTCTTGAAAAGAAGAATTTTAGATGTGAGGTTGCCGGCAGCGGGGAAGAGGCAATAGAAATCCTGAACAAAGAAGATTACCACCTTGTTCTTATGGATCTTAATATGCCCGGAATTGGTGGCCTTAAAGCTACGGGGAAAATAAGGAGTTTTAATTCCCAGGTGCCAATAGTTGCACTTACAGCAGTTGAGGTAGATGAAATGCGGGAGAAAATTTTTACAGCCGGGATGAATGATATTATTGTTAAACCTTATGATGTGCAGCAATTCTACAGGATTATTTACAGGAATATTGACAGCCGGGAAGTGCCAGCAGAATCCTGAGCGGGCCTAAACTGCTATTTTCACACCATCTGCCTGCATATTACCTTCTGTGTCCAGGTAAAAATCGATTCTCCCCAAATATAACCCATAACAACCTACCTGGTTTACGAGTACACTTTTACCTGCTTTGTTAGTTTCAATGTCTGGCTTTTCAAGAAAAGTGTGGGTATGGCCACCAATAATCAGGTTAATGTTCTCAGTAGCCCTGGCCAGTTTTACATCATCTATTTTTTCACTATCATAGCTGTAGCCAAGATGGCTAAGGCATATTACCAGGTCACATTGTTTTTCGTTCTTTAAAATCCTGGTCATTTCCTGTGCAGTTTCTACAGGATCAAGATATTTAGTCTCCTTGTATAATCTCTCATTCACCAGTCCCCGCAGTTCAATTCCCAACCCAAAAATGCCAATTTTAACCCCGTTTTTGGTAAATGTTTTATGCGGAAGGCTATGGCCATCCATTACAGTATTGCTAAAATCGTAATTAGAGCATATAAAACTAAAGTCGGCGTGTGGCAGTTGCGCGTAAAGTCCGTTTATGCCATTATCAAAATCATGATTTCCAATAGTGGCGGCATCATACTTTAATTTGCTCATCAGCTTGAATTCCAGTTCTCCGCCATAGAAATTAAAATAGGGAGTTCCCTGAAAAATATCTCCGGCATCTAAAAGTAGCGTATTTGGATTTTCCTGTCTTATTTGCTGTACAAGGGTAGCCCTTCTGGCCACACCTCCCATATTTGGATTTTTAGGGTCATCAGGCCCAAAAGCTTCAATATGGCTGTGCACGTCATTGGTGTGCAAAATGGTTATGTGCTTTAGGGTATCTTCTTTAAAAGAGAGGGAAGATAAGCCGCCGAATCCCACAAAAGCTGTAGCTGCTGAGGTTTGTTGTATAAAACTTCTTCTTTTCATCTATTAAATTTAGCTGAAGTGATTTTTTTATAAACTTTTTAATCTTTAATCCTTAATAAGCCTGTTGTCAATCTTAGCTTTTATAGTGTCTACCTTTCGGAAATAATCAATAATGGCATTCCGCAGTTTATAATCTAAGTGATAAAGCTTTACAGGATCTTTAAAAAAGATCATATTGTCACCACCCTGCTGTAAATAATCTGAGGTTGCCACAAAATAATTTTTATTGCTGTCAATTGATTTATCGTTTATTGTGGCTTCTGTAATCTTATAATTATTGTTCATCTTAATCTGAACTCCGCTTACCGGATGTGCGGTGCCGGCATCTTCAAGATATTGCAGCATTTCCTGTACCTTAGCTCCGGAAAGTTCGGCGACTACAATTTCATTTTCAAAAGGCATCAGCCCGTAGGCAGAACGGGCGGTAACTATTCCTTTATTCAGGCTTGCACGTATTCCGCCATGATTCAGCAATACTGCATCTATTTTTTGCCCGGTTCGCTGGCGAAAAACAGGATTTGCCTGTTCCATTAAAATATCAGCCATTAGATTGCCTATTGCGGTATTTAGTTCTCCATCATCTTTAGAAAGGTTGCCGGGATTGTATGCCAGGGCGCTATCTAAGGTGGCATTTATATGCTCCTTATAAGGTGCTATATAACTTGTAATCGCGGTATCTTGTGGAATACGCTGGTCTATGGCTATTCTCTGTGCTTCAATTTTTGCTGAATTTGACTCAGATTTACAGGATAAAACCAGGAAGGAACAAAGCAAAAGATAAGCTAATTTGTAAGATTTCATTTTTCTTGCTTGAGGATGCAAAGATAAACAGTTTTACCAAAGGAAGGCAAAAGTCCCGGTATGCTGAAGTTTTTCGGGAATGTCTTTAATTCTTCCAAACCAGGGAGCTATCAATATTTGAATAAAATCAGTAGCAGTGCTTCCAATGCTATTAATTTATACCTGAAAATGTACAGTAATTTCACAAAAAAAAAGAAGGTGTTAAATAAAGTACTTTTACAATTTATGTAAGGGTGCCTGGATTATAAACTTCATGAAATTTCTTTACATTTGTGCCCCTTAATTAGAGAATAATCAACAGAATGACTCTTATCAATGTTCAGAATGAGGATTTTTCTGTTTTTAAGCGAAAGTATTGAACTTCTAAAAATTAAAAGAATTGAATAGCATGGATGCTTTTATAGGTACGGGAGTGGCATTAATTACTCCTTTTAATGATGATTTAACCGTAGATGTTCCGGCCTTGGAAAAACTGGTGGAAGAGCAGGTGCAAAACGGGATAGATTACCTTGTGGTGCTTGGAACCACTGCTGAAAGTACCACCCTTACTTACGAAGAAAAAGAACTGGTAAAAAACACTATTATCGCCCGGAATAACGGCAGGTTGCCTTTAGTGATAGGTGCAGGAGGAAACAATACCACAGCCCTTGTGGATGAATTGAAATCATCAGACCTGGAAGGCTTTGATGCCGTATTGTCTGTCTCTCCATATTATAATAAACCCACCCAGGAGGGCATTTTTCAGCATTTTAAAGCTGTAGCAGCGGCTTCACCAAAACCTGTTATTCTATATAATGTGCCCGGCAGGACTTCTTCAAATATGCTGCCTGGAACTGTTAACCGGATAGCCCGGGAAATTCCTAATATAATAGGAGTAAAGGAAGCGGCAGGAGACATTGTACAGGCTATGGAATTGATAAGTCTTGTGCCTGAAGATTTTCTGGTGATCTCAGGAGATGATATGCTTACTTTGCCTATGACGCTGGCCGGAGGAAAAGGAGTGATTTCTGTTATAGGCCAGGGTTTTCCTGCAGAAGTTTCCAGGATGGTAAAATTAGGATTGGAAGGAAAATCTAAAGAGGCTTATAAGTTACATTATAAAATTGCTCCGTCTGTTAATTTAATTTTTTCTGAAGGAAATCCGGCAGGAATAAAAACGCTGCTAGCTAAAAATGGCCTTTGTAAGAATAACCTAAGGCTCCCGCTGATTAAAGCCACAACTGGGCTTCAGGAGAAAATCAACAATTTTGTAGAAAATTTCTAGAAGGAAGAATTCTTAATTTGGAGAATTCCTTCCCTTGCTGCATACTAATTTCCTTATTTACGGGTTATACCTGTAGTTAAGGAAATTTTTTTATAGTGCGGAAAAAATGTATTTTTGCCAGATGTTTTTACAAATAATGAAAAAAGGAATCTTATTAATCTGTGTCCTAGTGCTGGCATCCTGTAGCGAATATCAGGATGTTTTGCAAAGTAAGGATGCAGGAGAAAAATATTCTTACGCCGAAAAGCTTTACAACGAGGCCAGTGCAGAAAATAGTAATCGTAAATATCGTAAAGCTATACGCCTGTTTGATCAAATAATGCCCCAGTTTAGAGGGAAGCCGCAGGGGCAGCGTGTGAGTTATCTTTTTGCTGATTCCTATTATCAGGTTGGTGATTATCTTCTTGCCGATTTCGAATTTAACCGTTTTTTGCAAAGCTATCCAGATAGTGAAAAAGCCGAGGAAGCTGCCTTTAAAATGGCCGCCAGTAATTATCACGAATCTCCTCCTTACAACCTGGATCAAACTGAAACCGATAAGGCAATTCTTTTGCTTCAGCAGTATTTAGACACTTATCCTGAAGGAGAATATGTGGAAGCAGCCAATGAAATGGCTACGGAATTAAGGGTTAAACTGGAGAGAAAAGCTTATGAAATTGCCAAACAATATCATAAAACTTTAAATTACAAAGCTGCTATTGTGTCTTTTGATAATTTCCTGGCCAGTTATCCCGGTTCGCCTTTTAGGGAAAATGCGTATTATTATAAGTTTGATTCCGCTTATGAACTGGCTATTAACAGCTACTTTCAATTAATGCAGGAGCGGTTGCAGGAAGCTAAAACATATGCGGTAGATTATATGAAGTATTATCCTGAAGGAGAATATCCTGCTGTAATTGAGGTTTCTATGGACGATATAAATAAAAGGTTACAAAATTTTTAATAATAATTAAAATGGATATAAAAAAGATGGATGCGCCAGTGAATAGTGTCACGTATGATAGAAATGCGGTAGATGCGCCAACACAAAATATTTATGAAGCAATTTCTATAGTTGCTAAAAGAGCTACTCAAATCAATTCTGAAATTAAAAAGGAATTGTTGGAGAAGCTGGATGAGTTTGCTACTTATAACGATAGTCTTGATGAGATTTTTGAAAATAAGGAGCAAATTGAAGTTTCCAAGTTTTATGAAAAACTGCCAAAGCCACATGCGCTTGCAGTACAGGAGTGGTTAGATGAAAAAATCTATTACCGCAACACCAAAAATTCAGAAGCATAGACAAAATCTTATGTCTGTATTGAGGGGCAAAAAAGTACTTTTAGGCATCACAGCCGGAATTGCTGCATACAAAACTGCCTCTCTGGTAAGGTTATTTATAAAAGCCGGCGCTCAGGTAAAAGTTATCATGACGCCGGCTTCTAAGGATTTTATTACCCCGCTTACCCTTTCCACCCTTTCTAAAAATGAGGTATTATCTTCTTTTACTTCGGAAGAAGATGAAAATAAAACCTGGAACAGCCATGTGGAATTAGGCCTGTGGGCAGATATTATGCTTATTGCCCCGGCTACGGCCAATACTCTTTCTAAAATGTCTATTGGTAATAGCGACAATTTTTTACTGGCAACTTACCTCTCTGCCAAATGCCCTGTATTTTTCGCCCCGGCCATGGATTTGGATATGTACCGGCATCCTTCCACCAGGAAGAGCTTTAATACACTTCAGGATTATGGGAATATAATTATCCCTGCAGGTACGGGAGAACTGGCCAGTGGTCTAACGGGGGAAGGGAGAATGGCGGAGCCGGAAGAGATAATTGCCTTTCTGGAAGAATATTTTTCAGCAAAACTTCCTTTAAAAGGAAAGACAGTACTAATCACTGCCGGGCCCACTTACGAAGCTATAGACCCGGTTCGTTTTATAGGGAATCACTCCAGTGGAAAAATGGGATTTGAACTGGCCCATGCAGCCGCAGGGATGGGAGCTGAGGTGATTCTTGTTTCCGGGCCAACTCATCTTCAACTGGAAAACAACAATATTTCACTTATAAGAGTGGTGAGTACGCAGGAAATGTTTGATGCCATAAACGCCAAATTTGAAGATGTGGATGTGGTTATTGCCGCTGCGGCCGTTTCAGATTATAAACCTAAAGTGATTGCGGATAAAAAGATAAAAAAATCTGAACAGGAATTTACGCTGGAACTAACCAGAACGCAGGATATTCTTGCCGGTTTGGGAAAAAGAAAGACACATCAAAAGCTTATCGGCTTTGCACTGGAAACAAATGACGAGCTGGAAAATGCCAGGGGAAAATTACACAGGAAGAACCTGGATTTTATTGTGCTGAATTCTATGCAGGATAAAGGTGCCGGTTTTAAGATAGAAACTAATAAAGTAACCATTATTTTTCCCGGTAACGAAAAGTCTTTTGAACTGAAATCTAAAAAAGAAGTTGCCCGCGATATATTAAATGAAGTAGTAGATTTGTTCAATGTATAAGTATTTCCTCTCTATTTGCTTATTTTTAGTCCTTCAGGCCACATGGGCGCAGGAGCTTAACTGTGAAATTATTATCAATGCTGAGCAAACAGGACAAAGCAATCAGTCAGTTTTCAGAACCCTGCAGCGTTCGCTTTCAGATTTTGTAAATCAGAATACCTGGACCAACAGGGAGTATGAAGATCAGGAACGAATTAACTGCAGTATGTTTATTACCATTAACAGTTTTGAAGGTGAATCTTTTACGGGCAGCATTCAAATTCAATCGTCCCGGCCGGTGTACGGAACTTCAATGATAACCCCTGTTTTTAATTTTAACGATGAACAGTTTAATTTTAATTATCGGGAATATCAGCCTTTAAACTACAGTCAGAACAGTTATACCGGTAATCTGGTTTCGGTTATTTCTTTTTACGTTTATACTATTATTGGTCTTGATGCAGACACTTTTATGCTAAACGGCGGCAGTGAATATTTTGAAGAAGCCAATAGAATAGTTACCACGGCGCAACAGGGAAATTCCCAGGGCTGGCGTGCGGCTGACGGTTCAGCTTCGCGGTACAGGCTTAATACCGATTTGCTTTCGAATGTTTTTGCTGCATATAGAGCGGCTCTTTATTCCTATCATCGCCTAGGGCTGGATGTGATGCATACCGATGTTAAGGCCGGTAAGATTGCCATTGCTGAAAGCCTGGAGAACCTGGAAACCATGAGCAGCCGTAGGGCAAATTCCCTTCTTATGAGAACTTTTTTTGATTCCAAGGCAGATGAAATAGCGAGGGTTTTCTCGGGTGGGCCTACTGTTCCCATAGGTCCTGTGGTGGAAACACTCAATAATATTGCTCCCAGGTATTCCAAAAACTGGAATGCGCTTCAATAATTTTATTTGTTTTTGATTCGGAATTAATTCTTAGGTATATTTAGCCTAAAATTTATACACATTGCTTACAGCACTTTCTATAAAAAATTACGCTTTAATTGAAGATATCAACATTGGTCTTCAACCGGGATTTACAACTATCACCGGGGAAACCGGTGCGGGAAAATCTATAATGCTGGGGGCGCTTGGTCTTCTTCTGGGTAACCGTGCCGATTACGGAGCGATAAGAAATTCAGAAAAAAAATGCGTTATTGAAGGCACTTTCAATATTTCCAATTATAAGCTTAAAGATTTTTTTGCTTCAGAAGACTTGGATTACGAGGCCAATACCATTATTAGAAGAGAGATCCTCCCCTCGGGAAAATCACGTGCCTTTGTAAATGATACGCCGGTAAATCTGAGCTCTCTTAATTCTCTGGGCGCTTATCTAATAGATATACACAGTCAGCATGAAACCCTTAGCCTGGGCAATATAGATTATCAGTTTCAGGTGATTGATACCATTGCCAAAAATGAAGGGGTTATTATTGAATATAAACAGCACCTGAAGGAATACCGGAAATTGCAAAAACGTGCTGTGGAATTAAAAGAAGAGCAGGTACAGGCGGCAAAAGAGTATGACTATAATCTTTTCTTACTAAATGAACTGGAGGAAGCAAAGCTAAAACCGGGAATGCAGGAAGAACTGGAAGAGCGGTATGAAGAGCTGAATAATGTGGAGGAATTAACCGGGCAGCTAAGTGCTGCTCTTAATAATATTACGCAGGAGGAAATTGGAAGTTTGGAAACATTGAAGGAAGTGCGCGGCAACCTGGCAAAAATTTCAGCATATTCAGCAAATTACGAGAACCTTCATGAACGCCTGCAAAGCCTTATAATTGAGTTAGACGATATTGGGGAAGAAATAGCTGCTGCTTTGGAAAGGGTGGAAGCCAATCCTGAGGAACTTGAAGCTGCAAATGCAAAACTTCAGCTAATTTATAACCTTCAGAAAAAACATGTTGTAGGAACTGTGGAAGAGCTGGAAGAGATAAAAGAGGGGCTTCAGAAAAAAGTTTCCGCCAGTGAAAATGCCGAGACCGATATTTCCGAAATGAATAAGGCCATTGCGGGGAAAGAAAAAGCACTGGCAGCAGTGGCTAAACAGCTACATGAAAACCGGAAAAGGATCATTCCTCCTTTTATCCGGGAAGCAGAACAAACCCTTGCAGCTTTGGGAATGCCAAACGCTAAATTGAAAATAGATCTTCAGCAGGAAAAAACATTTTTGCCAAACGGCCAGGATCAGCTTTTCTGGTATCTGGCAGCCAATAAAGGCGGGGATTTTAAGGAAATGAAAAAGGCTGCTTCGGGAGGGGAGCTGTCCCGGATTATGCTGGCAGTAAAAAGTATTCTCGCGGCACAGAGTAATTTACCTACCATTATTTTTGATGAAATAGATACCGGGGTTTCGGGGGATATTGCTCAAAAAATGGGTGAGATCCTGCAGCGAATGGGTAATAATATGCAGGTAATTGCTATTACACACCTGCCGCAGATTGCCGGTAAAGGCAATAGTCATTTCAAAATTTTCAAAGAAGATACGGCAAATGTGACCACTACTAAAATCAGGCAACTTCAAACAGGAGAAAGGGTGGAGGAACTGGCCATGATGCTGGGCGGCAATAATATTAGCGAGTCGGCCCGTGCACACGCAAAGGAATTGCTGAGTGAAGGCTGAAGATAAGAGTTGGAAATTGGAAAAGTGAAGAGTGAAAAGTTAAAGTGGAAGATAAGTTCCGGAAAATATATAGGAATTAATTTTGCTCCTAATCTGGAAAGCCGAAATTCTGATAACTGATAACTGATAACTGATAACTGATACCAATTCCTGCTATAAAAACTTTGAACTTTGAAATTGGAACTACTATCTTTACACGCTAACAACTTTAAAATTAAATAACCATGTCATATAACCTGCTGAAAGGGAAAAAAGGAATCATATTTGGCGCGCTGGACGAGAATTCTATCGCCTGGAAAACGGCTGAGCGTGTACATGAGGAAGGTGGGGAATTTGTACTTACCAATGCACCAATTGCAATGCGTATGGGAAGTATAAAAAACCTGGCCGAAAAAACCAATTCTGAAATTATCCCTGCTGATGCCACTAAAGTTGAAGATCTTGAAAACCTGGTGGAAAAGGCGCAGGAAATTTTAGGCGGGAAACTGGATTTTGTATTGCACTCCATCGGGATGTCTGTGAATGTTCGTAAGGGCAATCACTATACTGATATGAATTATGACTTCACCACCAAAGGCTGGGATGTTTCTGCTGTTTCCTTTCATAAAACCATGCAAACCCTTTATAAAAAGGATGCCATGAATGAGTGGGGGAGCATTGTGGCGCTTACTTATATTGCCGCACAAAAGGTATTTCCAGATTATAATGATATGGCCGATAATAAAGCTTATCTGGAATCCATTGCCCGCAGTTTCGGATATTTCTTCGGGAAAGAGAAAAAAGTGCGTGTAAATACCATTTCACAATCCCCAACCCCTACCACTGCCGGTCAGGGCGTAAAAGGCTTTGGCGGATTTATTGCTTATGCCGATAAAATGTCGCCGCTGGGTAATGCCAGTGCCCAGGACTGTGCCGATTATACTGTTTCACTTTTTTCAGATTTAACAAAACGCGTGACGCTTCAAAATCTATATAATGATGGCGGGTTTTCAAACATGGGCGTTAGTCAACAGGTAATGGAAGCTTTTGAGCAGGATCAGAAAGAATAGTATTTGCTGCTTTAGATGAACAATATTGAAGGCTGTTTAAAAGTTCAAATTTCAGATGCGGAATTTTAATTTTTAAGCAGCCTCTTCTTTTTTATTAGATTTGCCAGATGAACCTTAGTTACTCTTTTATAATTCCCGTTTATAACCGTCCGCAGGAAATAAGGGAACTACTAAAGAGTATGCTTCAGCTTCAATTTGATTTGCCTTTTGAAATTGTGATTGTGGAAGATGGCTCTGCAAATACTTCGGAAGAAGTTATTTCCGAATTTTCAGAAAAATTACAAATAAGCTATTATTTTAAAAAAAATTCCGGGCCTGGCAACTCCCGTAATTTCGGGATGAAGCGTGCCGGGGGCAATTATTTTCTTATCCTTGATTCTGATGTACTGCTGCCACCGGATTATTTAAAGCAGGTAGATTCTTTTCTGAAAGAAAATTACTGCGATTGTTATGGAGGGCCGGATGCTGCTCATTCTTCGTTTACCAATGTACAGAAAGCAATAGATTACAGTATGACTTCCTTTTTAACAACCGGAGGAATAAGAGGTAAGGAATCTTCGGTTAATAAGTTCCAGCCGCGAAGTTTTAATATGGGAATTTCAAAAAAAGCCTTTGAAGCCAGTGGCGGTTTTGGCAGAATACATCCCGGGGAAGATCCCGATTTATCACTAAGGCTTATAAAATCTGGTTTTGACACCTGCCTTATTCCCGGTGCGAAAGTATTTCATAAACGAAGGATTGACTGGAAAAAATTTTACCTTCAGGTGAAAAAATTCGGACTGGTACGACCAATTTTAAATAAATGGCATCCGGAATCGGCAAAGGTCACCTACTGGTTTCCTTCGGTATTTATAATGGGATTTGTGCTCTCATTAATATTTGCAATTTTTGACTGGTATCTTTTTATTGCTATATATATGTTATATTTCGGAATTATTGGCATAGATGCTGCAGTCAGGTACAGAAATATTGCGATAGGAGGACTGGCAATATTTGCAGTTTTTATCCAGTTTTTCGGTTATGGGACAGGATTTTTAAGGTCTTTTTTTCAGATTAAGATTTTAAATAAACAACCCGAAAAAGCTTATCCCCAATTATTTTTTTAAGATGCTGAACAATATAAAAATCAGGAGAAGAAATTTTAAGAAGGCCAATGTTAAGACCTTCAGCGTTTTTCTTTTCTTTTCTGCATTAACATGGCTGCTGGTCCAGCTTTCCAAGGAATACACGCAGATTGTCCAGGTACCAATACATTATACGAACGCCCCTCTGGATAAAAGTATTTCCGGGGACCGGCCTCAAAATGTGTCCGTAAGGATGCATGACCAGGGTTTCTTTATCCTTTACTACAGGATTTTTCGCCCTGAGCTTACTATAGATCTTACCAATACTGAAGTTGCCGGGAGTAACCTTGTATATGAAATTGAAGATAACCGAAACCGTATTTCAGAAGAACTGGGAATAGATTTCGAGAATTCTGCTTTTCTGGATAGTAGTATTATTATTCCTTTCCAGCCTAAGCAGGAGCGGAGGATAGCGGTGGTTCCTGATGTAAATTTAAGTTTTGCCGTAGGTTTTTCAGCAGCAGAAGATATAAAGCTGGAGCCGGATTCCATAACCGTAACCGGTCCTAAAAATATTATAGATACCATAAGAAAGGTTTCTACACTACCTATTAGAAGGAATAATGTAAACAAGGATATTTCCGGAGAGGTAAAAATAGATACTTCCAATTTAGGGATGCTTGGTTTTTACAGGAATGAGATAAATTATTCCCTGCAAGTAGAAAAATTTACTGAGGGGAGCGTGCAGATTCCCGTTGAGGTAATTAATGTGCCTCCGGAGCTAAACATGGCTTATTTTCCGAAGAGGATCCTGGTGTATTACCAGGTGAATTTGGAAGATTATGAACGGGTGAAAGCACGGGATTTTAGGGTAGTTTGCGATTATAGCGAAGTAAATGAAGGGCAGGATTATTTTATGGCCGAGGTGGTGGAAAAGCCTGATTTTGTAACAAATATCAGGTTGAATGAAAGGAAAATCCAGTTTGTAATAAAAAGATGATGGTAGTAGGACTTACGGGCGGTATAGGAAGTGGAAAAACCACTGTAGCAGGTTTTTTTCGAGAGTTGGGAATACCTTTGTACATTGCAGACGATGCTGCAAGAAGGTTGATGAATACTTCTGAAGAAATCAGGGATAAGATTATAAATCTTTTTGGGGAAGCATCTTATAAAGACGGACTGCCCGATAGGAAATATATTGCTTCCAAAGTTTTTAATAACTCAACACAGCTCAACCTGCTCAATGATATAATTCATCCTGCGGTGGCCCGGGATTTTAAGAACTGGCAATCTCTTCAGGATGCCCCCTATGTGATTTATGAAGCTGCAATTTTATTTGAAAAAGATGGCTATAAAAATTGTGATCTAACAATCCTGGTAACCGCACCTTATGAAGAAAAAATTAAGCGCCTTCGGGAAAGGGATCAGAGTTCAGTAGAAGAAATTGAAGCCCGGATGAACAATCAATGGAGCGACGAAAAGAAAAGAAAATTGGCCGATTTTGAAATTGAAAATCTTCATCGGGAGCAAACGGGACGGCACGTAGAAAATCTTCACGACATTATCTTAAAGTCAGGTAAAAATTAGTCTAAAGTCTGTTAACATTTGGTTAAACCCTCAGAGCTCTAAATGTTAAAATCTTACTTTTGAGGTCATGAATAAGAAGTTATTTTTTCTTCTCGTTGTTCTAATGAGCCTCTCCCTTATAGGTATTATTTTTGTGCAGGGATATTGGATCAAGAGTACAGTAGACGATAGGGAAGAACAATTTTCCTACAATGCAAAGCAGGTACTTCTTAACGTGGCTGATGAAATTCAAAATCAGGAACTGGAAAGTTACTGGTTTCGGTTCGATTCTATAGATCAAAGCAACAGCTCGCTTAACGGCATTACACTTACGGAATATTTTAGTTCGGGTAGGGATAACATCAAAAATGAATTCCAGTTTCAGGCTGAGGCAATACTGGAAGAAGATTACAAGATTTCTTCCGGGTTTTTAAGTTCAGGAGAAGACAGTATTCTTTTTACAAAACTCATCAATAAAAGAGTTACCAATATTGTAAAGAACAGCCTGGAGAATAAATCTCTTACTGCTGAAGAGCAAATTGAGAGAATGGTTCGGATGAAGGATGTTGAAAAAGAATCATTGCGCCGGCTTATTGCCGATGTAACCAGTAAGCTGCCCGTACATACCCGGGTGAGCAAAGAAACTATAAAGAAACTTATACAGGCAGAGCTGGAAAAGCGGGATATTAAAACCGGTTTTGAATATGCGGTTTTTAGCAATTCTATTGCTACAAACCTGCATTCCGAGGATTTTTCACTGGACCACGCTGCGACGTATGGGGTTCCTTTATTCGTAGATGGTAACGGAAAGAGCAATTACAGGTTGCTGGTAAATTTTGTAGGAAAGAAGGAAGTAGTATTATCATCGGTAATAATAATGGCTTCCCTATCTATTATTTTTACTTTAATAATAGTAATTGCCTACTCCAGCGCCCTTTCACAACTTATTAAGCAGAGACAGATTTCGCAGATAAAGACCGACTTTATCAATAACATGACCCACGAGTTCAAAACGCCAATTGCTACCATTAATCTGGCTTTGGATTCGATTAAAAATCCAAAAATCATTAATGACCGGGAAAAAGTTTCCCGGTATCTCAAAATGATAAGGGATGAAAATAAACGTATGCATGCGCAGGTAGAAAATGTGCTGCGTATATCAAAACTGGAAAAAAACGAGCTGGATCTTAAAAAGGAAAGACTTCAGCTACATGACCTTATAGAAGACGCGGTAACGCATGTGGAATTAATTGTGGAAGACCGGGGAGGATATATTCAAACCCATTTTGCCGCCTTAAAATCTTCTATTCTGGCGAATGAAGATCATTTTACCAATGTGATAGTAAATATTCTGGATAACGCGGTGAAGTATTCACCAGATGAGCCCAAAATTGATATTTATACTGAAAATGTAAAAGATAAGATCATTTTGAAAATAAGGGACCAGGGTGCCGGAATGAGCAAAATTGTACAAAAAAGGATTTTTGAAAAATTTTATCGCGAACATACAGGAAATATCCACAATGTAAAAGGGCACGGCCTGGGGTTAGCCTATGCAAGGCAGATTATTGAAGACCATCACGGTGATATTTACGTAGATAGTGAAAAAGGAAAAGGAAGCACATTTATAATTAAATTACCACTAA
Organism: Autumnicola musiva; assembly: GCF_031846585.1. Classification (NCBI taxonomy): domain Bacteria; kingdom Pseudomonadati; phylum Bacteroidota; class Flavobacteriia; order Flavobacteriales; family Flavobacteriaceae; genus Autumnicola; species Autumnicola musiva. The sequence continues at coordinate 149,621 of NZ_JAVRHK010000005.1, read as the reverse complement.
TATCTTAATATATGGAAACTGAAGACAAGAAAATTTTGTTGGTTGAAGACGATCCGAATTTTGGAACGGTCTTAAAAGATTACCTGGCTATGAATGACTATGAAGTCACTCACGCTAAGAATGGGATGGAAGGTTTTGAAAAGTTTAAAAAAGATGATTTTGACCTTTGTATCCTGGATGTTATGATGCCTTATAAGGATGGGTTTACCCTGGCTAAGGAAATTCGTGACAAAAATGAGGAAATTCCTATTATTTTTCTCACCGCCAAGGCCATGAAAGAAGACGTGCTGAAAGGTTATAAAGTAGGGGCAGACGATTATCTGAACAAGCCTTTTGACAGTGAAGTGCTTTTGATGAAAATAAAGGCGATTATGCAACGCAAAGCTACAGACAGTGTTGCAGACAGTAAGCAGTTCGAGTTTGAAATTGGTAAATTTCACCTTAATTCAAAATTAAGGTTTTTAACTTATGATGACGGGGAGCCTCAAAAACTGTCTCCAAAAGAAAATGAATTGCTGCGATTACTGGCTTTGCATGAGAATGATTTGATGCCACGGGAACTTGCCCTGACTAAAATATGGAGGGATGATAACTATTTTACCTCCAGAAGTATGGATGTTTATATTGCCAAGCTTCGTAAATACCTGAAAGTAGATGAAAACGTTGAAATTCTTAATATCCATGGGGAGGGATTCCGTCTTGTGGTTAGAAATGAAGAAAAGGACGAAGAGTAATTTAAGATTTTCAGTTTCTTAGTGAAACTTCCATTTCAGGGACATGGATTTCTGAAATGGAGGTTTTTCTAAAACTTCTAAAATAATATGGATTAAAGAGCAATCCGGCTAATTGAGCCAAAGATTGCTGGCTTTTTAACTACCTGAAAATATACTTCTTATTTTTATATAGCAGGCGAAACCTTAACAAAATCGCCTTTACCACTTCTCTCTCTATACGTATATTAGCGGTTTAAGGATATACCCTAAGCCCCAAATGTTTAGCGCCAATTCCCCTACAAAATTGAGCTCTTGCAGAATATTTCTGTATAGATATCTTATGCCCTTTTTTTTCCTGTTCTTTGCCTTTCAGCATGTAGCGGGGCAGAATGGTGTGCGTATTTCCAGTCCAGAAAATAATTTCACCCCTCAAAATCCAGTACCTCTTACTTTTGAATTTGATCAGCCGATTAACTATTTTGAAGAATCTGATGTCAATATTGCTGGGGGAACTTTATCTAATTTCTATATAGAAACGCCAGATTTCTCTCGTATTAATGAGTTTTATATAAATGACTTTGGTTTAGGTTTACCTGATGTGATTTCCGGGGGTTACGAGGATAAATTAAACAGTATTCCTATAGCTGTTGATGTAAATAGCAGGGACGAAATCTTTATTCTCACCTTCGGGAATGGTATTAGAAAGTATACTTCAGAAGGTATAGAGGAAATTTTTCCTGTTGATGGAAATGAATTTGATTCACCTTTGGATATTGCTATAAATAGTAATGATGAAATTTTTGTAGCAGATAATGGCGCAAGAAAAATATATGCCTTTTCAGAAGATGGTATTCCATTATCCGCTAAAAATTTGGGATCAGGTTATTCCGGAACTGGTAGAGATTCGTTCTATGGTCCAATGGGATTGGACTTTGATTTAGATGATAACTTATATATAGCAGATTATTACAATGGTAATAATGCCGGAGTTGTTGAACGAAGTCGGGTAAAAATTTATTATTCAAATGATGAATTTTACGAGTTTTACGGGAGGTCGGATAACGATAAATTTGATACTCCATACCGGCTAACATTAGATAACCAAGGCTTACTATATGTAGCTGATCTGGGAAGAAATAACGGGCGGGTGCAGGTTTTTGACGTGAGTGAGCCTAAGACTGCAATTTATGATGAGCGAAGTGAAGTTTTCCAAGATAACATAGATTCACCCGGTAGTATCGCAATAGATAATTATGGTTTTGTTTACATTGCCGATTTTGGTGATGATATTAATATAACAGATATCCTCAATCTCGAAGGAACTAATCCATTTGACATTCTAGCAACATTAAACAATATTAGCGGGGGAACTTTTGATGTTAAAGTTTTTGATTCAAATTTCGGTTACAGGGACGCTATTTCAAATAATGTAAATTTACCCTTAGATTTGGCTTTGGATCGTTGTGGAAGGTTATATGTAAATAATGCTACTATAACAGGATCATTCTCCTATAATTTTGAGTTTGATCTAGAATTCTACAACCGCCTTCCCGATACTTTTACTGCTGAATTAACTATTAATAACCAATGTGAACCAGCAACTTTAGATATTCCGGCTGGAGTGGCATCCAATATAGATTGCGAAGATAACTCGGCCTCTAATGATTTTTCTATTATCTGGGACGAAACACCTCCTGAAATTTCCTGTTTTGAAGAGGATTTTTTTCAAGACAGCGGATATGAATTACCGGAATTTTATAATCTTAATGAATTTGATGCTTCCGATAATTGTGGAGGAACTTTAACTTTTCGGCAAAATCCATCGGCTGAGCAGATAATTACAGAAACTACGGAAGTTTCTATCATCGCAATTGATGAAGCCGGTAATGAATCAGAAGCCTGTACATTTCAAGTAATTATTGAAGAAGAAATTACACCGAGTTTTTCCTGTACCGATCAAAATGAAATTTCGGCTTTAGCTTTGGGTGAAGATTGTAATTATGAAGAAACAGATTTTACTACTTATTTAAGCGAATTTGAAAATTTCGAGAACGAGCCGTTTTTTGAAGAGTCAATTAGTCGCAACGGAGACATTCTAAACGTGGAAATTAATGTTTATGATGGAGAAGGAGGGAGTTTTATTGGCGATTGCAATTTTGAGGTTATTTTAGATGATGTAACAGATCCTTCGGTTTCCAATTGTCCTACTCCTGAGCCGGTAATACTGGCTCAAGGAGAGACCTATAATTTGCCAAATTTCATCCCCAATATTTCCGCAGCAGACAATTGTGATGATGACTTAGAAATAATTCAGGATCCACCGGCAAACACTCCTATAACAGAAACATCAGAGGTTACCATTACAGCAACAGATGATGCCGGTAATGAAGGTACCTGTACATTTATGGTGGCTGTTGAAGAAGAGGAGACACCACCTATAGCCAATTGCAACGATCAAATTGTTTATCTGGATGAAAACGGACAGGCGCAAATTAGTGCGGAGGAAATTTATGGTTCAGATCCGGACCTAAATAATGTAATTTTAAATCTTAGTCAGGCAAGTTTTGACTGTTCGGATGCCGGAAGTGATGTTGAGGTAACACTTCGGGTGACGGATAAGCAAACAGGTTTGTTTTCTGAATGTCTTGCTGTAATCACAGTTACAGATGATAAAGATCCGGAAATAGAGTGTGCTGAAGATAAGGAGTTTACCATAGATTTTGGAGAAACAGGAAGAATTGTAGATTATGATGAACCAACCTTCAATGATAATTGCCAAAATTCCAGCATAGTTCAAACAGAAGGTCCTGCTTCCGGAGAAGTTTTCTCCGTAGGAAATACAGATGTAACCTATGAGGTCACAGATGCTTCAGGAAATACCGCCAGATGTACATTTACAGTAACTATTACTGAAAATATTGATTTAGAGGCACCCGTAATAAATTGTCCGGAAGATATTATTGAAAATTCAAACCCTGGTATCTGTGGTGCGCCGGTGACTTATGAGCTTCCTGAGATTTCAGATAATTCCGGGGAAGATTTAACTCCTGTACTTACCAGTGGTTATGCTTCCGGGGAAACTTTTCCGTTAGGAGAAACAGAAGTTAAATACCGGGCAACGGATGAAGAAGGTAATTCTGCAGAATGCAGTTTTCTCGTAACAGTTACAGATAATGAAGATCCCGTAATAAACTGCCCCAGCCCAAAAATGGTAAATATCAATCCGGAAGAAGGTTTTACCGTTCCTGATTACCGGGGAGAAGTAGCAGTTTCCGATAATTGTACTTCCGAAGAAGAATTAAGGCAAAACCTTATACAGACTCCTGCACCTGGAAATGTGATTTCTGAAAATCAGCCGATTATCTTTACCGTTACAGATGCTTCAGGAAATATTGAAGATTGCAGTTTTTTACTTAGCTTAGGGGAAGAAGAGCAGCCACTTGAAATTAGCTGTCCCGCAGCCCAGGAGAATAACTTTGGCGAAAATTGTCTATTTGAGGTGCCAGATTATACAGTGGCATTGCAGCAACAATTTCCACAGGCAGAATTTTCACAAATGCCTGAAGCCGGAGCCTTTATTTCCTCCAGTACCGCTGTTACTATTTTTGCCACGCGTGATGATGAGAGCGATTCCTGTACTTTTCAACTTAACCTTCAGGATTTAACTGCACCGCAGGTTTCGTGTCCTGCTCCCCGAATACTAACTTTTGATCCTGCAGTTGGTTTTGAGGTGCCCGATTATCGTGATGAATTGGAAATTTCAGATAATTGTACTTCCGAAGAAAATCTTATTATCACCCAAACTCCTAATCCGGGGGATATTATTTACGAAAGTCAGCCGGTTATTTTTACTGTAGAAGATTCTTCAGAAAATACGGAAACCTGCAGTTTTCAGCTTGGTTTAGAGGAAGAAGAGCAGCTGCTGGATATAGTCTGTCCGGGAACTCAGGAGGAAATGTTTGACGAAAACTGCCAATTTGAGGTACCCGATTATACAATAGCATTGCAGCAACAATTTCCGCAGGCAGAATTTTATCAATCTCCTGAAGCGGGAAGTATAATCACCACTCCCAGTGATATCATATTTATTTCGGCAGATTTAGGAGACCAGAGTGATTCCTGTACGTTCGTTCTTAACCTTACAGGCAATAATATTCCTGTTGTAAATTGTCCCGCCCCGAAAACGGCAATTTTCAACCCTGAAGTGGGTTACACATTGCCCGATTACAGGGATGAGCTTGAATTTTCAGAAAATTGTACTTCAGAAGAAGAGCTTACTATAGTTCAAACTCCTGCCCCGGGAGATGTTATTTCTGAAAGTCAGCCGATTTCTTTTACGGTGACAGACGCTTCAGGAAATGGCGATAATTGCAGTTTTCAACTTAGCCTTACAGAGGAAGCAACAGATGTTCCGCTGGAAATTACTGACTGTCCGGGACCGCAGGAGGGCAGCCTCGATGGATATTGCACTTTTACCATTCCCGATTTTACAGATGAGGTTACTACAAACATTCCTGCCAGTATAACGCAGTTGCCAACTCCCGGCTCCTCAATTTACGAGGATACGCGGGTAACGATGATCGCTACAACCACTATGGGCGAGACCATGAATTGTTATGTAGATATTAGCCTGGATATCTCGCTGCCAGATGCGCTTAACTGTCCGCCGGCTGTTGAAGAGGCAGATTATGACCCTCAGTTAGGCTATATTATTGGCAGTTATCTTACCCGTTACAACCTGGATTTTTGTGACCGGAATTTTACCGTTACGCAAACGCCGGAATTTGCTACGCCAATTACTGAAGATACTCCTGTAAATATTACCGTGAGCGATGCCAACGGAAATCAGGTTTCCTGTGATTTTATGGTTACCGTACCGGGAGATAATCCGGAGGGATTGGTGGCAAGGGATAATGAATATTTTGTTGAAGACAATACAGAATTGTTTCTAGCTCCTGAAGGAATCGGAATTTTGGCTAATGATGATTTTAATGGATTAGGAGTTCCTCAAATTGAAATAATTAAACCTTCTGAGGGGACATTGGATATGAGCCCCAATGGTTCTTTTTCTTATAAACCTGCAGAGGGTTTTACAGGACAGGATTCCTTTACATACCGCCTGAATGACGGTGAAAATACTTCTGGTATCGCGACGGTGCTTATCAATGTTCCCGGGGAAAATATGGCACCTGTGGCAAATGACGATTCTTATAATACAGAACAGGGAGTGATTCTTGATGTAGGATTTGAGGATGGTGTATTGGCAAATGATGTACTCTATGGTGATAACACTTATGAGGTGGTTAGTATTGAAGGAGTGAGCAATGGTTCGCTGCTGCTAAGAACTGATGGTTCTTTTGTTTACACCCCTCATCCAGATTTTTCAGGCGAAGAAAGGTTCACCTATCACCTCACCAATGATGAAGGCCAATCTAATATCGCCACTGTGACTATTAATGTAAACCAGGTAATCCTAAATAATGCCCCGGTAGCTGTTCCTGATGAATACCAGGTAGACCAGAACCAAACCCTGGATGTGTCTGTATCCGGTTATTTGGAAAATGACTACGATCCTGACGGCGAAGCTATCTTTGGACGCATTGTGAGAAGCACCGAAAACGGATCACTTGGATTTAGTACTAACGGTGCTTTTAGCTATATTCCAAATTCCGGCTTTACAGGGATAGATTCCTTTACATATTATGTAACCGACAGAAGGGATGTTTCTGAAACAGTTACAGTGACTATAACCGTAAATTATGTGCCACCTACTGCCCGTAACGATAATTATGTAGTGCAGCAGGGGGAAACGCTTGAGGTGAATGCCGCCGATGGACTGCGGGCTAACGATGAAGATCCTGACGGGGACAACCTTGTAGTTTATGAAGTATCTTCTGTAACCAACGGTTCTCTTGATTTACTCCCTAACGGCTCGTTTACCTATACGCCCAATCCCGAATTCTCCGGCGAAGATAGTTTTACCTATTATGCCAGTGACGGGGAAGGCGAATCCAATGAAGCTACAGTTACAATCACCGTAATACCCAATGATGCCGATGATTTTATAGAATGCAGGGAAGTAATTATGGTTGAGCTGGATGAAAATGGCACTGCCGATGTCACCCTATCAGATTTGTATGTTTTAAAATCTGATAATATAAATGTTACTGCGAACAATCTGGGATTTGATTGTTCCGATCTCGGAAATAATAATTTTATAGAACTTACTTACTCCGGAGCTTTGAATGGTAGCTGTAGCATAGAAGTTGTATTGCAGGACAATATTGCTCCTGTGGCAAATTGTGTGAATAGTATGGATCTAACACTGGTGAACGGCACAGCAGTTCTTACTGCGGAAGAAATTAATCTTAACTCTTCCGATAATTGCGGAATTACCAGCATGAGCATTGATCAGACAAATTTCTCTACAGCAGACGCTGGAGAAAATATAGTTACACTTACCGTAACCGATGCTTCAGGAAATACTGATAGCTGCCAGGCCATTGTGACTGTAAGCGGCAATAATGATGGTGGTAATGTAAGCTGTGTAGATGATATAATACTGGAACTGGATGAAAATGGTGAAGCTGTTATTAACATTAACGATGTTTACACTGGAAATCCACAGGGGGAACTAAGACTTAGCCAAAGCCTTTATACCTGTGCAGATATTGGAGTGAGCAGGCAAAGATTTTATTATACCGAAAACGAACAGGAAAGCTTTTGTGAATTTTCGGTAACCGTAGTAGATAATATCGGCCCGCAAGTAGAGACTGGCACTATAACACTTCAGCTAAATGAAAATGGGCAGGCTACGATAACCGAAGAAATAATTCGGGAGTCGCTTAATATTACAGATAACTGTTCCGGTGAAATGGAGTTCGAATTTGCGCCTTCACGTTTTACCTGTAAAAATGTTGGAGAGAATAATGTTGAAGTAAGGGTGGCCGATGAAAGTGGAAACAGCACAACCGTTAATATTTCGGTATTGGTGGAAGCCGCTCCCGGCCTTTGTGAGCCGAAAGAGTGGGATTTTATCCGGGTATATCCAAACCCGAACAATGGGCGATTCAAAGTCAGTGCGCCTGCAAATGTAATTATTGACAAAATTCTTGTTTTCGACATGCGAGGCAGGTATTTGCTTGAAAGGCAATTTAAGGAGGAACAACCAGGGCAGGAGTATAATATGGATATTGGAGAACTGGAGACAGCAGTTTATATTCTGCAAATATTTACCACCAAAGATGGGCAGGAAGACATAAAAATACGCAGGATAATCTATCGGTAGGCCGGTATTTCCCATTTATATAAGAGCGACTGGAAAGACAAATTAAAAACCATTGTAATAAAACCCTGCGTTATACGGTGTAAGAGAAGCGTGGTATTATTTAAAAGTAGCAGTTACGGATTTTTAATTAATCCTGTATGTTAATCCTAATTGGATTAACATACTTATATCTTCTCCTGCAATTTGCCATTTTTCCCTATTTCTTAAAGAATTAATTGGATCAGTCCACATGAGGTTTGGTTCAATCTGGAATGAGAAATTTTCATTAATCTTTCTATTTAAAATCCCACTAATATTAATACTCAAATAGGTACTTTCTATATTATTTATGGAATTTACCAGGTCTGGCTTAAATGTTTGGTTTGTATATCCCAAACCAAAATTATATCCTGAATTCCATTTACTATTACATTTTAAATGTTCAAGTAAGATCAAAGTTGTTAGTGATGTAACTTCGCCATTAATATTATAATTAAGACCCTTCCAGTTACTTCCCCTAATTCCGGCATTCAAATACTGAAGTCTTAATTTAGCTCCAAAATATTTGTCAGACTTTGAATATTTTAAATCTACATAAGAACTAAGAGGAGTGGAGTAATCAATATCTATTCCATCATCTAAATTTTCTACCAGGTAAGCTGTTCCAGAACCTATTCCGAAACCTAATTCAAAAGTTTGAGCTTTCCCTTTAGTAAATGACAAAAGTACAAAAGTAAGGAGTAAAGTAATTTTTTTCATATTTCTATTTAAAGCTTATCGATTGAATGTTTACCAACAAAATATTAGCTATTATTCTCCATTTAAAACATTATTTCTAAGTATAATTTACCCCTTTCTATTTTTTATCTCCTGTTCAGCATAAATTAGAATATTATCGAGAGGTTCGGTGATATCAAACCATTTAATGTTTTTATCTTTTCTAAACCAGGTGAGCTGTCTTTTGGCGAAGCGGCGGGTATTTTTTTGAATTTCGGCAACGGCTTCTTCCTGGGTAACTTCTCCTTCTAAATGCTGAAATAATTCTTTATAACCTACCGTGTTGAGCGCGTTTAAATGACGCCTGGGATAAAGATTTTTAGCTTCCTTTAATAGGCCGGCTTTCATCATTTTTTCTACACGCAGGTTAATACGTTCGTAAATTTTTATTCTCTCTGCAGTAAGCCCAATTGAAATAATATTAAAATCTCTATGTGTTTTTTTCTGTTTCAAAAATGATGAATAAGGTTTACCCGCGCCAAGAGAAATTTCCAGTGCACGAATCAGACGGTGCGGATTTTTAAGGTCTGCCTTTTTATAATATTCAGGATCTGATTCTTTTAATTTTTTCTGAAGCACCTGTATGCCTTCCTTTTCCAAAATGGAATTTAGATTTTCCCTGATTTCCGGATCAACTTCAGGAAAATGGTCTAAACCGTCAGTAATGCTTTTAGTATATAATCCACTGCCGCCAACAAGAATTACCACTCTGAGTCTTTTGAAAAGTTCTTCAATCCTCAAAACTGCATCACGCTCAAAATCGCCAACCGAATAATCTTCTTCCACAGAAATATGCTGAACAAAATGATGAGGTGCAGCGGCCAGTTCTTCTTTTTCCGGAACTGCAGTGCCAATTTTCATCTCTTTAAAAAACTGCCGGGAATCTGCCGAAATAATTTCAGTTTCAAAATGTTGGGCAAGTTTAATGGCCAGGGCGGTTTTACCAATAGCAGTAGGCCCTACTATGTTAATCAGGAAATTATTCGGCATTTAGTCGGTTTCCGCAGTTATGGCAAAATTCGGCTTCATTTAAATGATCCTGTTCATTGCAGACGGGGCAATGCTGTGTATTGGTGTTTTTATGTGCCCCGTCGGCTTTATTAAATTCTGAAGTGACTATCCCGGTAGGAACTGCAATAATCCCGTAGCCGGTAATCATTAAAACGGAAGCTATAAATCGGCCCAGGGGTGTAACCGGTGCAATATCACCAAACCCTACCGTGGTAAGGGTAACAATACACCAGTAAATACTAAGAGGAATATTACTAAAACCTCCTGTTTCTCCTTCTATGAGGTGCATTAACGTGCCGGTAATTACACAAATAATTACTACCGCAAACAGGAAAACAAGAATTTTTGCACGGCTGTTTCTAAGTGCTTCCATTAAGCGATTGGATTCGCCAATGTAACGGCTAATTTTTAGTACCCTAAAAACCCGAAGCAGCCTGAGGGCCCGTATGGCAAATAATAAGTTGGCGCCTCCCATAAAAAAACTCAGGTAACTCGGCAGGGTGGAAAGCAGGTCCACAATTCCGTAGAAACTAAAAATATAAGCCTTTGGGCGTCTTATGCTAATGATTCTCAGGATGTATTCTACTGTGAAGATTGCGGTAATCACCCATTCTGCCCAATAAAATTCCGTGGCGTACTGTACATAAAGCTCTGTCACACTTTCCATCATTACCAGTGCCACGCTAATCAGGATGATCACCAGTAAAGCAATGTCAAAGATTTTTCCGGCCGGAGTATCCGCTTCATAAATTACTTCATGCAGTCTGGCTTTCCAGTCTCGTTTTATAGATTGGTGTTTCAAATTGTTCTGATTAGGAATAATTCAAATTTAAAGAAATTCCCTGAACCAGTACCTGTTTTTAAAGAAAGTGAAGATTAATCTGTGGGAGTAAACTCTACAATTTTGAGTTTTTTATTTTTTCGCAGATAATTTTGGATAATGTGTTGAGTATCCCTGTTGTTTTTCATAGGGGTAATAATAGACCGCACGATCTCGGGATTGTTGATCTGGTGATTTAGGTTAAAGTACCCCATGCCTTTAAACTCTCCATCCTCAATAAGGAGCACGCTTTTTTCATCCACTTCACGTCCCCTGTCAATAACGAGCATATTCTGGCTGTGATAGGAATATTTATTGATGAGGTTCTGGACCCTTTGGTTATATTCTTCCACGCTTTCTTCTTCCACACAAGCACCCTGGCAATCTTTAATAGAATGTTTAAAACAATTTCCCGTGCCTTTTTCCAGTCCGGAGAGACGTTCACACAGCTGGTTTTCTTCCACCCAGTTAGTTAGCAAGGTCCTTGCCTGGCGCATATTAGTGAAAGTGGTAATATTAGCCCTGCCATTAGCCCTGCCAATTTTTAAGTTGATATACCCATTTTCATCAGTATGATGATAAAGGGCATGACTAAAAATATTTCTTTTTAAAGCTTTATTAAATTTAGGCTTATTGCGCTTAATTTCGTTATTCTCTTTTAAAAGGGCAAAAAGTTCATTACCGGAGGCTTCAAAAGAAATTGAAGCTACTTCTTTTTGAATCTCTTTGGCCTTATGATGTTCATTGGTGAAATGCTGGGTAACGCGCTTTCGTATGTTTTTACTCTTGCCAATATATATAATTTCACCGTTTTCATCATGAAGATAATACACGCCTGTAACCGAGGGAAGTTCTTCTAAAAGATAAACAAGTTTTGTATCCAGGTTTTTCTTTGGCTCCAGCCTTACATGGTTTTTAACAATATCTTTCTCAACATCTTTTGCGAGCAACATCTTAAACAGTTTCACAGTTGCCTGGGCATCTCCGCTGGCACGGTGACGACCACTTAAGGGAATTCCCAGGGATCGCACAAGTTTTCCCAGACTATATGAGGGAAGATCTGGAATAAGCTTTTTGGAAAGTTCTACCGTACAAAGGGATTTGCGTTCATATTCAAAGCCCAGCCGGCGGAATTCTGTTCTTAAAATACGGTAGTCAAATTTGGCATTATGGGCAACAAGAATACAATCTGTAGTAATTTCCACAATTCGCTTCGCCACTTCGTAAAATTTCGGGGCGTTACTAAGCATATCGTTATTAATCCCGGTAAGTCCAACCACAAAAGGCTGGATAGTTTTCTCAGGATTAATAAGGCTTATAAACTGGTCTACGACTTTAAGGCCGTCAAATTTATAAATGGCAATCTCGGTTATTCCCTCTTCATTATACTTTCCACCTGTGGTTTCTATGTCTAAAACTGCGTACAAAAAATTCCTCCTGTTTAATTATAATTCCGTTCTCCAAAAATACTACTTCCAATCCTTACCATAGTCGTGCCACAGTCTAAAGCAATTTTATAATCGCCGCTCATTCCCATAGATAAGGTGGTAAAATCTTTGTTTACCGCGGCAACTTCATCATACTTATTTTTAAGAAATTGGAACTCCTGTTTTATCTGCTCTTCATTATTGGTAAGGGTAGCCATGCCCATTAAACCAATAACTTTTACATTTTCCATTTCCTTATAAGCGTCTGAAGCCAGGATTTTATCTACTTCAGCAGCATCCATCCCGTATTTACTATCTTCTTCAGCAATTTTTACCTGTAGCAAACATTTTATCACCCGCTCGTGTTCTTTGGCTCGTTTATCTATTTCCTTAAGTAATTTAAGTTTATGCACGGCATGAATCAAACTAACGTAATGCGCCATATATTTTACCTTGTTGCTTTGTACATGGCCCACCATATGCCACTCAATATCCTTTGGCAGTTCTTCCCACTTATCAGTCATTTCCTGAACTTTGTTTTCTCCAAAAATCTTTTGTCCGGCATTATAGGCTTCCATAATATCTTCACTGGGTTTAGTTTTGGAGATAGCCACCAGCTTTACGTTTTCAGGTAATTCTTCTTTATATTTTTTAATTTTTGCTGAAATATCCATAGTTTAATCTAAAACTTTTTGATTATCCGTAATAATGTAAGGTTCATTATGCTGAACTAATTTCAGCATTTATTCCATCTATTGAAATTATTCTCCAGCCTGTTAAAATCTTAAAACTCCTTTTTGCGTAAGGATTTTATGTAAAGTTTAGGCGGCCCTTCAAAAAATTTAAAGTTACAAAAGTTCAATTTAAAACTTTCAGAATTCATAGATGGTCAATCCGCTTCTTAATTTTGGTTCTATATAGGTACTTTTTGGAGGCATGGTAAGCCCTTCATCTGCCACTGCTTTAATTTCTGAAATATCCAAAGGCATCATTCCAAAACCTACTGTAAATTCTCCCGAATCTACTTTTCCTTTTAGCTCCAGTACATCTTTTTTTCCGGGCATATAAGATATACGTTCATCGGTACGCGCATCTTTAATGCCCAAAATTGGCTTTAATATCATGCTATACAAAATAGAGGGATCCAGGCTGCTTAGCGTATTGGTAAAATTATAACTTGTTTTTCGCAGGTAAAGTGCATAAAACTCCCCATCAAGATACATATTAAAATGATGCTTTTCTGAAGGTTTAAAAACCTGGAGTCCGCGATTTTCAATTCTGAAATGTTCATCGAGCAGCATCAGGAATTCTTCTTTTGAATGGCCGTTAAGATCTTTAACCAGTCGGCTGAATTCGTAAATTTTTAGGTTGCTTTCAGAAATAAAATAACTCATAAAGTTATTGTAGGATTCCTTCCCCGTATGCCCGTTGTTGTTTTTCGCATTTTCTTCTGAAAGGAGAAAAGAAGACGAGCAGCGGTGATGCCCATCAGCAATATAAATTTTTTCCATTTTGGTGAAAAATGCAGAGATAGCTTCAATTTTTTCTTCATTATCGACCTTCCATAAATAATGCATTTCCCGTTGCCGGGTGGCAAATTCATACTCCGGGGTTTCTTCCATTATTTCATTCAGCAGGCTTTGCAGGGCTTCATCATCTTTATAGGTAAGGAGCACGGGTTCTGTATTAAAACCAACCGTTTTTAGGTAATCTTTAAATAAGATTTCCCGGCTTTCAATGGTGTCTTCATGCCGTTTGATTACCCCCTTTTTATAATCTCCTGCACTGGCCGCGGCGATGATTCCGCAGCAGGAAAGATCACGGGTTTCCATCCTGTAAATATAAAAACAGGGTTTTTCATCCTGGATAAAAGTATCTTCTTCCTTAAATTCCAGGTACCGGTTCTTAACCAGCTGGAACTTATCTGTTCCCGTGATTTTATGCTGAAACTTATATCCCGGGTTCAAAATGTGCAAAAATGAATAGGGATTATAATCCAGCCGAGCCCTTAATTCGGCCTCGTTATATTCTTCATAGGGGCGGGAAGCCACCAGTCCTGCCATTGCCCTTCGCGGCCTTACCGCCCTAAAAGGAATAATCTTCACCAAATGCTTCGGGTTTTATTTTGAATCAAATTGAGAAGAAACTTTCTCGGCCTTCTTACTTTCAGAATAATCGTAAAAACCTTCCCCGGATTTTACACCGAATTTTCCTGCCCTAACCATATTTACCAAAAGCGGGCATGGTGCATATTTTGGATTTCTAAAGCCATTGTGCATTACCTCCAAAATTGAAAGGCAAACATCAAGGCCTATAAAATCGGCTAATTGCAGCGGTCCCATAGGATGTGCCATTCCCAGTTTCATCACCGTATCTATTTCGTAAACTCCGGCCACGCCATTGTAAAGCGTTTCAACGGCTTCGTTAATCATAGGCATTAAAATACGATTAGCCACAAAGCCGGGATAATCATTAACTTCCACAGGAACTTTATTTAGCTTTTCTGAAAGTTCCATAATTGTTTTGGTCACCTTATCGCTGGTGTTGTAACCGCGAATTATCTCCACCAGTTTCATTACCGGCACAGGATTCATAAAATGCATCCCGATCACCCTCTCCGGATTGGAAACCACGGAAGCGATTTGCGTAATGGAAATAGAGGAGGTGTTGGAAGCAAGAATGGTATCTTTAGAACAATTGCCGTCCAGTTGCTGGAAAATTTTAAGTTTCAAATCTTCATTTTCGGTTGCAGCTTCAACAACTAAATCCACATTTTTTACTCCGGAAGGAATATCTATTTGCTGTGTGATATTGTTCAGCGTTTCTTCTTTCTGGGCCTCAGAGATTTTTTCTTTGGACACCATGCGATCCAGGTTTTTGGAAATAGTATTAATACCCTTGTGAAGGTTTTCCTTTGAAACATCTATAAGCTGAACTTTACATCCAAATTGTGCGAAAGTATGGGCGATTCCATTCCCCATTGTCCCTGCACCTATAACTGCTATATTCTTCATATTCTTTTGAATTGTATATTTTAAATTTTGAATGAAAACTTTTCAGTCTTCACTTTACACTTTTTAAACTAGAAATTCGCGATTACCTGATTGGCAATTTTCAAAGCTTTTGCGCCCTGCTCTAAGGTTACCACAGGTTCTGAATCATTATTAATGGCATCGGCAAAAGTTTCCAGTTCCTGTAAAATGGCATTGTTTGGAGCAACATCCGGATTATCAAAATAAATCTGTTTTTTTACTCCTTCGGCATTCTGAAGGATCATGGCGAACTCATCAGGATTTTCAGGTACATCTTTCATCTTTACCACTTCGCATTTCTTCTCCAGAAAATCCACTGAAATGTAAGCGTCCCGCTGAAAGAACCTGGATTTCCTCATGTTTTTGAGCGAAATCCTGCTGGCGGTGAGGTTGGCCACACAACCATTTTCAAATTCAATCCGCGCATTGGCAATATCGGGCGTGTCGTTGATTACCGAAACTCCGCTGGCGTTTATGCTTTTCACTTCAGATTTTACAACACTTAAAATAGCATCAATATCATGGATCATTAAATCCAGCACCACGGGAACATCTGTTCCACGCGGGTTAAATTCCGCCAGGCGGTGGGCTTCAATAAACATGGGATTTTCTATACGCGAAACTACCGACTGGAAAGCAGGGTTAAACCGCTCTACATGCCCAACCTGGCCCTTTACATTGTGTTTTTCAGCAAGCGCAATAAGTTCCTGCGCTTCTTCAAAAGTATTGGTGATGGGTTTTTCAATAAAAAGATGTTTTCCTTCGGAAATTACTTTTTTGGCAACTTCAAAATGTGAAAGAGTGGGAGTGACCACGTCTACAACATCAACTTTTGAAATAAGATCTTCAAAACTGGCAAAATCGGTATAACCGAATTCTTCCTTTACTTTTTGTGCATTTTCCTTATTGGCATCGTAGAATCCTACCAGTTCGTATTTTTCAGATTGATTAAGTAGTTTTAGATGGATTTTTCCCAGGTGACCGGCACCCAGTACGCCTACTTTTAGCATAGTTTTCAGGATTTAGCACAAAAATACTATTTTGAGAATAAATACTTTAAAAGATTCTGTTATAATCCCTGCTGTTTTTGTTTGTTGGCAATGCTAATATTTGTCTAATTTTACAATTGAAAAAATTACTAACATTGCTCAGGGATAACTTCAGACATAAAGGAAAAAGACAACAACTTGTAAATATTATTAAAGAAAAAGGTGTTACCGATAAAAAGGTTCTGGATGCCATTAATACAATTCCCCGGCACCTTTTTATGGATAGCAGTTTTGAAGATCATGCCTACCAGGATAAGGCATTTCCCATTGCTGCAGACCAGACCATTTCTCAACCTTATACGGTAGCATTCCAGACTGAGCTTCTTGAAATTACCAGAGAGGATACGGTTTTGGAAATTGGTACGGGCAGTGGTTACCAGACTGCCGTGTTGTGTGAGCTGGGAGCAAAAGTTTACAGCATTGAGAGGCAGCGGGAATTGTACCGCAAAACCAGCAAATTTCTTCAAAAAATTGGCTATCGCCCAAAACAGCTAAGTTTTGGCGACGGCTATAAAGGTTGGCCCGAATATGCCCCTTTTGATAAAATAATTGTGACTGCAGGAGCACCATTTTTGCCTAAAAAACTACTGGGACAGCTTAAAATAGGAGGTAGGATGGTGATACCTATAGGGAAGGATGTACAGATCATGACCATGTTTACCAGAAAATCTGATACCGAATTTAATAAAAAAGAATTCGGGAATTTCAGGTTCGTACCTTTGCTGGAGGATAAAAACTAGGAATAAAGTGTTAATTTTTTATAGAGGACCGCTTGACTTTTGCTGAAAGTTTAAACCTTAAACCTCTCATTTCTTTAATTTACAGGAGAAGAATCCAGTAAAGCTTATAAACTAATACCCACACCAATATTAAGGTTTGAAGTGTACTCGTTGGTATTTAACGGTGTTTTACTGTCAAAGTAATAGTTGTAAAGAGCGAAAACCTTAAACCACTTGGCGAGAGGTATGTCCAGCCTGAATTGTTCCAGTAATCTGTAATCTTTGAAATTTTTATAAAGGGGCTGGTAGTAAAAAGTATTGGCTATAGAAAAGCGGCCGGATTCCGGAAAATAGGAAAGGCTAATATACGTGCTGTTCCGGTGGTTGTATTCCGTACTTTCTGCCTTATCGCTATATTCTATTTCATACATATAGCTGTTTCCCGCATATCCATTGAAGTACTTCCTGTCCATCCATTTTACCCGAAGTCCAACCCCAACAAGGTTCCTTTGTTTCACAACCAGGAGCTCGTTGTACTGTCCCTGTAAAAAGGACTCCAACCTAAGCAGGTTATTAAATTTATAATTAAACCTGCCATGCAGGAACCAGGATTTTTGAAGGCTGTTGCCATCTGTATCTATTAGCTGATAATTGCCCAGCAGGAGATAAGTTTTTTTAAGGTCCTTTGATTTTACCTGGGTGGTGAGGGTTCCGTCTATTTCATTTACCTGCGTACCGTCGTTATTGGTATAATCAAAAGAAAAATCGGCATTAAGGGCAAACTTTATTGAGTCGGTCTGCATTCGTTTCGATTCAATATTCACCAGCTGCGCCCAACCCAGGCCTGGAATTATTAGGAATAGTAGTATTGATAAAAATTTGCGGATCATCCTGCTTTTTTAAAAGCAAAGTTAATTGATTTTAGTACGATTAGATTCTTCAGGCCAATTTTATCCTTAGCCATTGAGGGCTTAATTCCCGGGCTTGCCACGAGTTGTTCATTAAAAAACCCTCAAAATCCGTGGATTTTGAGGGTTAGGCAACTCAAACAATAAAGAAAATTTTAATTCCAGCCGCCGCCCAGTGCCTGGTACATATTTACCACGGCATTCAATTGGTGCATTTTGGTTTCTATAAGATCAAATTTTGATTCTAAAGCATCACGTTGAGTGAGCAAAACTTCCATATAATCTGCTCTGGCAGACCTGAAGAGATTATTGGAAATCCTAATTAAATGATTTAAAGCCTCAACTTCTTCCTCCTTCAGAAGATAACTTTTCTCCAGATCGTTCAGTTAGCCTAAGAAAATTTGGGTTCTCATTTATATCCAATTACTCACAAAGGGAAATTTATAGGAGGTAAGAGAAGAAGGCAAGCAGGAAAGCCACCTACAACTCCAAATACTTATTTGTTGAATATCAGAATTTTTAACTAATATTTTTTAACAGAAGATGCTGAGATGCTGATATCATATTTAAGCCAATTTTAAAGTTTATAGAAAATAATCCTAATTTTGCACATAATTGAAGAATTGACTATAACCCCTATCAGCCATATTTTTTCTTTTTTCTACTTTTTAGCATGTACCAAATAAAGCAGTTTTTCTTTTTCTTATCACGGCAATACTGGAAAAAATCTCCGCCCCTTTTCTTTAAAATTGTCTGTTTTCTCTTTGTATTTCTAAATTCAACAGGAGTTGTTGGGCAGGAAAGAGAGGTGCTCCAGGAACTCCTGAAGGCAATAGAAAATACTTCTGAATATGATGCGGCCAAAATGCAGCGTATTAATGAACTTAAAGTGGAGCTGAAGGAGCAGACAGCCATTGAACTCCAGCAGCGGTTTGATCTCAACCGGGCTTTATTTTATGAATACCGAATTTTCAAACAGGATTCAGCATTCAAATATGCACTTATAAGCAGGGAACTCGCAGGAGAACTGGGTGGCAAACGCTTGCAGGCAGAGACTACACTTGATCTTGCCAATGTTTGTGTTTCTGCAGGAATGTTTAGGGAAGCTCTGGGATATCTGGACACAGTTGCACTTGATGACCTTCCGGAAACTACCAGGTTTACCTATTTTGGCTTGTTGGGAAGATGCTATACCGATATGGCAGAATATAGCAGCATCTCTTATTTTTCCCGGCGTTACGAAGAGACAGCAGAAGATTACCATCAAAAAGCACTTTCTCTTGCACAACCCGGTACATGGGATTATATCATGCTGGAGGGTTACCTGAAATATAAAAACTCCAGATTAGAGGAAGCATTGGAAGGTTTGCTTCCGCTATTGGAAAAAAATCAAAATATAAGGGCCCAGGCAGTGATAAATTCGGTTCTTGGAGATATTTATGCAAAAATGGACAATGAAGAAAAGGCTATATTTCATTTGTCTCGGGCTTCAATCGCAGATATAAAATCATCAGCAAAAGAAAACCTGGCAATGATTCGCCTGGCAGAATTTCTTTTTAAAGAAGGAGAAATTAAACTCGCTTCGGAATTTATAAAAAAAGCCAATCAGGATGCGGAAAGTTACGGTGCACAACAGCGTAAAATCAGGGTTGGTGCTATACTGCCGCTAATTGAGGAACAAATTATTGAGCAGGTAGAATCACAAAGGCAACGGTTGTACAGGCAAAATATTATGCTTTCCATTTTGCTGATTTTTGTGTTGATACTCGCAATTATCACTTATTCCCAGGTGAGGCGGTTAAAAAGAGCACGAAAGGCACTTGTGGAAGCACATCATGCCCTTCAGGTAAAGAATGAGCAGGTAATTCATGTGAATGAAGAAATAAACCTTAAAAATGAAGAGCTGAATAGTGTTAATAATCAATTACTGGAAGCGAATAAAATTAAAGAAGAGTATATCGGCTTTTTCTTTACTCAGGATGCCGATATTTTTGAAAAATTTAAAGAGTTTAAAACGCGGATTGAGGAAAACCTGAAAAAAGAAAACCTCAACGGAATAAAATATCTCGTTAAAAGTTACGACCTAAAGCGGGAGAAAAAGAAATTACTTCAGGATTTTGATGAAGCCTTTATAAAATTGTTTCCAAATTTCATAGAAGAATTTAATTCCCTTCTAAAAGATGAAGAAAAAATAGAAATGAAGGAGGGGCAAATCCTGAATAAGGAGTTGCGCATTTTTGCATTGATTAGATTAGGAGTTACGCATAACGAAATTATTGCGCAAATTTTAGGCTATTCTGTAAATTCCATATACACATATAAGACAAAAATCAGGAATAAATCTTTCCTTGATAAGAAGGATTTTGACCAGATGCTTCTCAATAATACCCGTCTTAAGCTTTAAAATCACCATTTTTACCATATTATTTTCTATATATAAGAGGTTGTTTTTTATTGCATAAACTATTGTATTATAGTGTTTTAGTGTCTAATTCACCTCTTTATTTTCTATATGAAATTCCTAAAAAGTTATTACAGCTCTTAATTTCTTCAATTTTGTAGTGTCTGTGAATTATCGATCAATTCAGATACTTCTTACCCGCTTTTGAAAGCTAAATAAGTATTATTTACGGATAAGTTTATCTGGTAAGCGAAAACGTTTTCAGCTTAAAAACTGTGGGAAAGAGTAAAAATTAAAGTCAAAATTATTAAATGAATAGGAAATTTATGAGAAAATTATTAAATAGTTTATGGCTGTTGCTTTTTATGCTGCCAATAAGCTTTTTTGCCCAAAATGTGGTAAGCGGGGTGGTAACAGAAAGTGCCACAGGACTTCCTGTCCCGGGAGTAAATGTGGTAGTACAGGGAACCAGTAATGGTACTACTACAGATTTTGATGGAAATTATACTATTGAAGATGTAGCTGAAGGTGATGTTCTTGCTTTTTCTTTTCTTGGTTTTGCTACCGAAGAAATTCCTTATGAGGGACAATCTACTTTAGATGTGCAACTGGAAGAAGACCAGGCTACACTGGATGAGGTGGTATTAATTGGTTATGGTGCAACAACAGAACAGGATGCTACCGGAGCTGTGGAGAAGATTTCTCCAGATGAATTCAACCAGGGGGCTGTAGTTTCACCCGAGCAACTTATTTCAGGTAAATCTGCGGGGGTTCGTATTACCTCCAGTGGAGGTGCTCCGGGAGGTGGCGGTGAAATTAGGATTCGTGGTGGTTCTTCATTATCGGGAAATAACTCTCCTTTAATTGTTGTAGACGGGATTCCGCTGGACCAGCGGGGTGTGCAGGGCGTTAGAAACCAATTAAATTCTATTAACCCCAACGAAATTGAAGATTTTGTGGTTTTAAAAGACGCAGCAGCTACTTCAATTTACGGGTCACGTGCTTCCAATGGTGTGATTTTGATTACCACTAAATCCGGAAAGAAAAATGCTGATTTAAGAATAGATTATGATATTAAGGCTTCTGTAGGAAGTAATACCAATAAAATTGATAATCTAAATGCAGAGCAGTTCCGTAATCTTATTCAAAATGAACCGGGTACAGATCCTTCTTTATTAGGAAATAACAACACCGACTGGCAGGACCAGATTTATCAAACTTCGGTAGGAACCATTAACAACCTTACTGTAACCCAGGGGTTCGATAATTTTACTTATCGGGTGAATTATAACCATACACGGCAAACAGGGGTGTTGAAAACCGATTTGTATGAGCGTAATGCACTAAACATTGCCTTGAATCAGGATTTATTTGATAACAGCCTGAAGCTTAGCCTTACTTCAAAAGGAATTATAGATGCAAATGATTTTGCCGATGAGGGTGCAATAGGTGCAGCAGTTGCTTTTGATCCTACACAACCCGTATATGATAACTCTCTTCCATTTGGAGGATTTTATGAGTTTAGCAGGGTAAACAGTGAAGGGGAAATAGTGCCTTTAAACCAGGCCACCAGAAATCCATTGGCATTATTGTTACAAAACGATGCAGAGGGCGAGACGAAGAGAAATATTACCAATTTTAACGTGGAATATCGTTTTCCATTTCTTAAGGAACTAAAGTTTAATGCCAATGCCGGTTTTGATTATGCTGAAAATGAAGGTCACAATAGAAGGCCATTTAACTCTGCGGCGGTAACAAATGTTGAAGCTCCGTATGAAGAAGTTTATTCCGGAATTAACCGGAATGTTTTGCTTGACTTCTATTTTAACTATAAAGATGAAGTAGAAGCTCTTGATACCGAGATAGACTTAACGGCAGGACATTCTTATCAGGAATTTTTTATAGAAAATCGTACAAGGAGCAATCCTAATGATAATATAACCGAAACTTTTGACGTAAACAGAAATTCCCTGGAGTCTTATTTTGCAAGAGCAAGTTTTGATATTGCCAATAAATATCTTCTTTCAGCAAGCTACAGAAGAGATGGTTCTTCAAGATTTTCAGAGGATAACAGGTGGAGTAGCTTCCCTTCAGCATCTATCGGGTGGAAGATTCACGAAGAGAATTTTTTGCGGGATTCGGGAATTTTAAACCAGCTTAAGCTAAGGGCAGGTTATGGAGTAACCGGTAATCAGGAAATTGGACCTAATTATGGTTATGCAGGTATTTACACCCCAAGTATTTCAGGGGCACAATACCAATTCGGTAATCAGTTTTATAATACGCTGAGGCCTGAAGAATTCGACCAGAATTTAAAATGGGAAGAGCTGCAAACTTTTAATGCAGGGATAGACTTCGGATTTTTGGATAATAGACTAAGCGGTAGTGTAGATGGATATTACCGGGAGACCAAAGATTTGCTGGCTACTGTACCGGTGCCTGCCGGTGCCAACCTTTCTGACCTGTTGGTGACTAATGTTGGTGAGACAGTTAGTAAAGGTATTGAAGTGGCTTTAAATGGATCCCTGGTAAGATCGGAAAATTTTAACTGGGACGTGAATTACAATATTACTTTTCAGGACCTTGAGATTACAACACTTTCTTTAGGAAACGATCCTAATTTCTTTATCCCTCAGGGAGGTATTAGCGGGGGTGTTGGAAATAATATTCAACTCTGGAAAGCCGGCTATGATCCAACAACTTTCTTCGTCTTTAGGCAGGTTTATAACGAAGCAGGCCAGCCAATTGAAGGAGCATATGTAGATGTAAACGGTGATAATGAAATTAACGAAGCGGATAAGCAGCCGTACAAAAAAGCTTCTCCCGATTATTTCATGGGTTTTACCAATACCATAAATTATAAGAATTTCGACTTCAGTTTTACCTTCCGCGGAAGTTTCGGGAATTATGTGTACAACAATGCCCAGTCCAGTAATGGCTTTATTACAGCAGGAACGGTAACCCCACAAGATTACTATGCTAACCTGAACGCGAATGTTTTGGAAAGCAATTTCCAAAACAGTCAGTTCTTTTCAGATTACTACATCAGAAGTGCCGATTTTGTGAAATTGGATAATATTTCTTTGGGCTATTTTATTCCGGGGAATAAAATAGACGTACGGGCTTCCTTAACAGCTACAAACGTTCTGACTATAACCGAATACGAAGGTCTGGACCCGGAAATCCCTAACGGAATAGATAACAATTTCTATCCAAGATCAAGAAGTTTTGTGCTTGGTTTCAATTTTCAGTTTAAATAATATCAAAAAATAACTTACAGCTATGTATAATAAATTTAAAATAGTTTTCCTGACCATTTTTGGCCTTGCCATAATTTGGTCCTGCGAAGATGAATTGGATTTGCAGCCGGAGGATAACCGGGAATCTGCAGAGTCGGTTTTTGAAGATCCGGCAGCGTACAAACAATTCCTTGCAAAATTATATGCAGGTCTGGCTGTTAGCGGTCAGGAGGGACCGGCAGGTAATCCCGATCTTGCGGGTCTGGATGAAGGCTTTTCTCAATATTTGAGGCTGTACTGGTCTATGCAGGAATTAACCACAGATGAGGCGGTTATTGGTTGGAATGATGAAGGTATTCGCGATTTACACGCGCAAAACTGGACATCGGGAAATCCTTTCATCAGGACAATGTATTCCAGATTATTGTATCAGGTAGGACTTACCAATGAATTTTTAAGACAAACTACTCCTGCGCTTTTGGATTCCAGGGGAGTGAATGAAGATATGAGAGCCAATATTGAAACATACCGTGCTGAAGCAAGGTTTTTAAGAGCTCTCAGTTACTACCATGCTTTGGACCTCTTTGGAAATCCTCCATTTGTTACTGAAGAGGATCCTATTGGAGCATACCTTCCGGAGCAAATTGAGCGAGCAGAACTATTCGATTTTATTGAAACGGAGCTGCTGGATATTGAAGATGATCTTATTGCTGCAGGTCAGAATGAATATGCCCGGGCAGACCAGGGAGCATTATGGATGTTATTGTCCAAGTTATATCTAAACGCAGAAGTTTATATAGGTGAAGATCGGTATAGCGAAGCAATAACTTATACCGAAAAGGTGATCAATGCTAATTATCAACTTGTCGACGATTACGAGAGATTGTTCCTTGCAGATAATAATACTAACGGCGCCCAAAATGAAATTATATTTCCCATTGCTTTTGATGGGCAAAATACCCAATCCTATGGAGGAATGGCCTTTATAATTCATGCAGCCATAGGAGGAGATATGGATCCGGGAAACTATGGCGTAAACAGCGGTTGGGCTGGACTAAGAACAACATCTTCCCTGGTAGATAAGTTTTCTGATGGCGCAGACGCTGAAGATAACCGTGCTTTGTTCTTTACGGAAGGTCAATCCAAAGAAATTAATGATATTGGTAGCTTTACCGAAGGCTATGCGGTAACCAAATTCAAAAATATAGATACAAACGGGGAGCAGGGATCTGATTCTACCGGTGAATTTCCGGATACCGATTTTCCTCTATTTCGTCTTGGAGATGCCTACCTGATGTATGCTGAAGCTAATCTCCGCGGAGGTGGTGGAAGTATAGATAATGCCGTTGCATATATAAACCTTCTTAGGGAGCGCACTTATGATGATGAAAGCCAAAATATTTCAGCGGCAGATTTGACCCTGGATTTTATTATCAACGAACGTGCCCGTGAATTGTACTGGGAAGCGCACCGAAGGACTGACCTTATCAGGTTTAACAGGTTTTCAGAAAATGGAATCTGGCCCTACAAGGGCGGAGTTCCACAGGGAACTACTACTGAGTCTTTTAGAAATCTAATGCCAATCCCGGCATCAGATCTAGGTGTGAACACCAACTTAACCCAAAATCCCGGATATTAATTTTAAAAAAAACAAAATGAAGAAGCTTTCTATTTTCTTATTAGCGATAGTCTCCTTTGCAGGTATTAATGCCTGTTCAAGTGATGATGATGTGGTGTTTGTTGCACAACCCGACACTGAAGGAATTGCCTTTACAAGTTCAGTAGCAAACAATTACGTATTAACAGCGGCAACGAATGATAATGTGGCTGAAAGATTTGTATGGAACGATGTAGATTTTAGCACTCCTACAACAGTTACTTATGAAGTTCAGGGTTCTGCCAGCGAATCTTTTGAAGATTTTATCGTTGCCGGTACCACAAGGGAGAATAATATGGCTGTAAATGTTGCGACTTTAAGAGACCTGGCCGAGGATGCAGGTTTAGATAATGATCCTACCACACCAGAACCTAGCACGGGAATCATTTACTTTAGGGTGCGGGCTTATGCCGGTAACAATGGAGGGAACACCCTGGAACAAATATCAGGACCTGTTGTCTTAAACATTACCCTTCCTGAAGCTGAAGGTGAGGAAGATGAGGACCTTCCAAAATTATACGTAGTTGGAAATTTTCTCGCGGCAAGTGGATATGGAACAGACTGGAGCGCGACCGATGGGGTGCCTATTGCTGCTGAAGCCGAAGGAAATACCGCTTATGAAGGATTTGTTTATATGAACGTTGATGCCCCTCAGTTCAAAATTTTACAAACGAATGAAAATTTTGATGGAAATTTAGGAGATGCAGGAGATACGGACGGAGTTTATACAGGAACACTTGAAAGCCCGGGTGTTAATGCAGGAACACCAGATGGTACCGGTGGATATTATTTGGTATCTGTAGATACTGAAGCGCTAACTTATGAGCTTACCGAAACCAGCTGGGGCGTTATTGGTAATGCAACCCCATCAGGTTGGGATAGTGATACAGATATGACTTATGATCCAGCTACCCAAACATGGAGCGTCACCTTAGATCTTACCGAACAGGAAGCAACAGAAAACGGATTCAAATTCCGTGCTAATGATGCGTGGACTCTAGATTTAGGAGATACCGATGCTGATGGTTCTTTAGAGTTTGCAGGGGATAATATTGGTGTACCGGAAGATGGAAATTACACTATTACCTTAGATCTAAGCAATCCAGGACAATACAAGTATTCTATTAGTAAAAACTAAACATCAGGAGTCCGTTAAAAAGTGCAATAATCTTTTTAAACGGACTCTTCTAATTTGATTAGAATGAAATATAAATTAATAAATCCATTAAGCTATCTGCTTATTTTGGTCATATTCTTCAGCTGTTCTTCAGATGATGACGCTATCACTTCAGAAACAGATGATGGCCCGGTTATAGAACAGCCAGATACCGCCACGCCTCTTAATCTTTCAGAATATGACAATGGCAGCCGTGTAATGATGCAGGCATTTTATTGGGATGTAGAGCCAAGATTTGAGTGGTGGAATACAATAGCAGATGAGGTTCCTGGATGGGCAGATGCCGGTATTAACCGTATCTGGCTTCCACCGGCAACCAAAGGCCAGAGCGGGCAATATTCTATGGGCTACGATATATCCGATTATTTTGATTTTGGGGATTATGAGCAGCACGGTACTGTAGAAACCCGTTTTGGAAGCCGTGAAGAACTGGAGAACCTTATTGCTACCGCGCATGAAAATGATATGGAAGTAATTGCAGATATTGTTCTAAACCACAACAGCGGTGGTGGGCTGGAATACAATCCTTACCGAGGGTACGATACCTACACGCTTTTTGATGAAGAGCATGGCAATGCTTCAGGAATGTTCAATAGGAATTATGAATATTTCTACCCCAACAGCGTAAGCGATTATGATAACGGGAGCTTGTTTTATCCTGAACAAAATTTAGATCACCACCGGGAATATGTTCAAAACTGGCTTTGGGAAGATCAAAATTCTGTAGCCAAATACTACAAAAACGTCATGGGCTTTGATGGCTGGAGGTTTGATTACGTATTGGGCTTTGAATCTTTTGTAATCAAGGACTGGCTGGACGAAGTTGGTGGTTTTTCTGTGAGTGAACTTTGGGATGCCGATGCAGATTTAATAAGAGAGCATATTGAAGAAACAGGAAGCAATGCTTTCGATTTTTCTGGATTTTACAGGATGGAGCAGGCTTTTGAAAGGTATGAAGACCTCAATTACCTTACCCGCGACCAGGTTTGGCAAACAAATCCTGATAAAGCGGTAACTTTTACCGCAAACCATGATACCGAAAAAGATGGTAATATTGATAACTATCTTGAAGCTGAAAACAAACTCAAGGCTTATGCTTTTATAATGACTCATCCCGGTTATCCAACCGTATTTTATCTGGATTATGAAAATGAGGAATTCCAGGAAGAAATTCAGCGGCTTATCAGCATTCACAACACGCTGGCAACAGGAGACCTGGAAGTGCTATATGTAGATAACGATGAATATATCGCTAAAAGAGGTGGTAATGAAAATAATCCCGGCCTCATTGTTTACATCACTACTAACGCTAATATTAAGAGAAGGGAAGTGGAAACCACCTGGAACGATATGGAACTAATGGATTATTCTGAAAATACCACTTACCGTGCTTCCACTAATGAAGAAGGTGTGGTAATGCTTGAGGCCCCGGCCAACGGCTACGCTGTATGGTCAATTATGGAGGAAACTTCAGCAGAATAAATTTTTAATACAAAAGAAAAATTAAGTATAATGAACAGCCGGGTACTTTGAAAAGAAGTGTTCGGCTTTTATTCAAGTTATGAAACAGAACATCAGAAACATTTTATTTTCAGTATTAATCAGCAGTATATTCAGTATTGGTGGTTATGCGCAGATAGAGAGAGTGGAGCCCCCATTTTGGTGGGCAGGGATGAATAAATCTGAAATACAGGTGCTTTTCTACGGAAAAAATATCGCCGATTACCAGGTGTCTTTACAGGAAGAAATTCCCGTAACCGGAATTATCAAAACTGAAAATCCGAACTACCTTTTCGTTAGTGTCGAAACTGAAGGTGTGGCGCCGGGAATGCTTCATTTTGATTTTCAGCAGAAAAACGGGAAGAAATTCACCCGTGAATATCAGCTAAAATCCAGACGGGAAAACTCCACAACGCGTGAAGGCTTTAACAGCAGCGATGTGATCTATCTTTTAATGCCCGATAGGTTTGCAAATGGAAATCCCGATAATGATTCTGTTGAAGGCCTGGCCGATAAACTGAACCGCGAGGAAAAAGGCGGCAGGCACGGCGGCGATATTCAGGGTATAATAAATCATCTTGATTATCTGGAAGATCTGGGGGTAACCGCCATTTGGAGCACTCCGTTATTGGAAGATAATGATCCCCGCTATTCATACCACACTTATGCGCAAAGCGATGTTTATAAAATAGATCCTCGTTTTGGAAGCAATGAAGATTATAAAGAATTATCTTCAGAATTGCACAAGCGTGACATTAAGCTGGTTATGGATTACGTGACCAACCACTGGGGAACAGAACACTGGATGATTAAAGATTTGCCCACCTACGACTGGGTTAACCAGTTCCCGGGCTATGCGCAGTCTAACTACCGTATGGAAACGCAGTTTGATCCGCATCGTTCCCCCCGTGATCATAAGTATTGCGTGGAAGGCTGGTTTGTAAGAACAATGCCCGATTTAAACCAGGAAAATCCGCTGGTGCTTAACTACCTTATCCAAAATGCCATCTGGTGGATCGAAAATGCTAATTTGGATGGGTTTCGTGTAGATACTTACAGTTACAATGATAAAGAAGGCATTGCCGAATGGACAAAAACCATTATGGAAGAATATCCAAATTTCAACATTGTTGGTGAGGTATGGCTGCACGACCAGGCGCAAATTGCTTACTGGCAGAAGGATAGTAAAATTGGGGCGATCCAAAATTACAATACTAATTTGCCTTCAGTAATGGATTTTACCCTGCATAATGCCGTGGAGGAGATGTTTGCTGAAGGTGGCGGCTGGCAACGGGGCGTAATGAAAGCTTATGACAATTTTGTAAACGATTTCCTTTATCCCGATATCAACAATTTGCTGGTATTTTTGGAAAATCACGATACCAACCGATTTAACGAAATCTACGATCAAAATTTCAAAAATTACAGGCTGGGCCTCACCTTAATTGCCACCACGCGTGGTATCCCGCAATTGTATTACGGATCAGAAATTGGTATGCGCGGTAATAAAGAAGAGGGCGATGGAGATATTCGCCGTGATTTTCCCGGTGGCTGGGCAGGAGATAAGGTAAATGCCTTTAATCCTTCAGAAAGGACAAAACAACAGCAGGAATTCCACAATTTCACCAAAAAAATCCTGAACTGGAGAAAATCTGCGGAAGTTATTCATAAAGGAAAGCTTACCCAGTACATTCCGGAGAATAACGTTTATGTCTACTTCAGAACGCTCGGTGATAAAAAAGTAATGGTGGTTCTAAATAATAATGAAGATGAGCAGGTTTTAGATCTAAAAAGATTTGCTGAAGATCTTCAGCAGAATACTTCGGGAAAGGAAATTTTAAGCGAAAAACCAATAAACTTAAACGGCGAGTTGCAAATAGATGCCAAAACTCCCATGATAATTGAATTGAATTAATAAAAGATGAAGAAGAACTTTTTAGTATGGTTGGTGGCGATAATGGCAGGATTACAGCCTGTTTTTTCACAATCGGCCAGCATTACAGAGCCCGGTGTGGCCATATTTTATCCCGCCGATTTTGACTCGATTAAAACCCTGCCTTCCCTGGCAGTAATTAAAGATTTGCCCAAACGGGATTCGTTGCCTGCAGATTGGGCGGTACGGCCTGAATATTTTCAGGTAGATGGAAGGAATGCGGTACGCTTTAATTTAGATGAAGATATAGACCTCTACGGGACCGGTGAAGTTATTGGCGATTTACGCAGAAATGGAACCGATGTAACCCTTTGGAATACTGATAATTATGAATATGCCAAATTTGAAGGAAAGCAGCTGTACCAGTCGCATCCCTGGATTTTAGGAGTGAGGCCAGATGGTTCTTCTTTTGGGATTTTAGTCGATAATTCGTGGAGACAGGAAATTGTGCTGGACGAAGATGCTGAAATTATTAGTGAAGGGCCATCCTTCCGCGTGATTGTAATCGAAAAGGAAAATCCGCAGGAAGTAATGAAAAGCCTGGCAAACCTTACCGGAACTATGGCGTTGCCACCGTTATGGGCCCTCGGTTACCAACAATCCCGATATTCTTATTATCCCGATACTGCAGTCGAAGAACTTGCCGATGAATTCAGAAAAAGGGAAATTCCGGCAGATGTTATCTGGATGGATATTGATTATATGGAAGGCTTCCGCGTGTTCACTTTTGACGATGAAGGTTTTCCTGATCCTGCCGGCTTGAACGATTACCTGCATTCCAAAGATTTTAAATCGGTTTATATGATAGATCCGGGAGTGAAGCAGGATTCTACCTATTTTGTGTACCAGCAGGGCGATGCCGGCAACCACTGGGTTTTGGATTCATTAGGAAATGAATACAACGGCGAGGTATGGCCAGGGCAGGTTGCATTTCCAGATTACACGAGGCCGGAAACCCAAAAATGGTGGGCTTCATTGTACCAGGATTTTATGGACCTTGGCATAGACGGTGTTTGGAACGATATGAATGAGCCTGCGGTTTTTGATGGCCCCGACGGTTCAATGCCCGATGATAACATCCACCGTGGCGGGGGAGAGTTGCCTAAAGATATTCACCTGCGTTATCACAACGTTTACGGTTTATTAATGGTACGTTCCAGCCGCGAAGGAATAATGGCTGCAAATCCTGAAAAGAGGCCTTTTGTGCTTTCCAGAGCAAACTTTTTAGGAGGGCAGCGCTATGCCGCCACCTGGACGGGCGATAACTCCGCCACCTGGGACAATCTTAAAATGTCTATTCCTATGTCCCTTAACCTTAGCCTTTCCGGCCAGCCCTTCAATGGCCCCGATATTGGTGGTTTTACCAAAAGCCCTTCAGCCGATTTATTCGGAAACTGGATTGCTTTGGGAGCTTATTACCCATTTTCCAGGAACCATACTTCTAATGATACCGAGGCACAGGAACCCTGGTCTTACGGGAAGAAAATTGAAAATGTTTCCAGAACGGCCATTAACAGGAGGTATCGTTTAATGCCTTATTTATATACTTTGTTTCACGAAGCTTCAGAAAACGGGATGCCAATTATGCGGCCTGCATTTTTTGCTGATGTTACTAATGAAGAATTACGTGATGAACAACAAAGTTTTCTTTTAGGTGAAAATCTTCTGATTATTCCGAAATGGGCAGAAAATGCGGCAATGCCTGAAGGTGACTGGCAAACTGTTCAGTTTGAAAAAGAAGATGACGGGTATCAGGCTACCGTAAAACTCCGGGATGGCGCCATAGTTCCAATGGGGCCGGTAATCCAAAGTACCGAGGATTACAGCACAAAACAAATTACTTTGCTGGTAAATCCCGATAATAATGGAAACGCTTCAGGAACTTTATATGATGATGCCGGTGAAGGCTTCGGATATAAGAATGGAGAATATTCCATTCATAAATTTACGGCTTCAAAAATATCAAAAAACAAGCTGAAAATTGATGTGGAGCAAACTGAAGGAGAACGTAAAACGGACCGTCAGTACAGAATTGGACTGGTTAAAGGCGGAAAAGTAGTTTATTCAAATTGGTCTTCAGGAAAAAAATTGACGATAAGTCTTAAAAAATAAATCATTACTATGAAAAATTCAGTAATATATGCCTTTATTCTTTGTTTTATGGGCGTAGCTACTTCTCAAACTTTAAAATCTCCCAATGGAGAACTGGAAATGCAATTTTCTGTTAAGGAAAATGGAACTCCTACTTACAGTCTTACTTATAAAAATCAGGCAGTAATCAAAAGCAGTGCATTAGGTTTCAGTCTGAAAAATGAAGAGGATCTTTTAAACGATTTCACTGTTTCCGGTATTGATGAAACCAGCTATGATGAAACATGGGAGCCGGTTTGGGGTGAGCAAAAAGAAATCAGAAACCACTATAATGAAATGGCGGTAAACCTGCTTCAGAAAGGGACAAACCGTGAAGTAATTATTCGCTTTCGTCTTTTTGACGACGGCCTTGGCTTCAGGTACGAATTTCCGCAGCAGAAAAACCTGGGGCATTTTGTAATTGAAGATGAAAAGACTGAATTCGCGATGACCGGCGATCATACTGCTTTTTGGATTCCCGGAGATTATGACACCCAGGAATATGATTATACCGAGTCGAAACTTTCAGCAATAAGAGGACTTATGGAAGGTTCGATAACTGAAAATGTTTCCCAAACCTCTTTTTCACCTACAGGAGTGCAAACTACTTTAATGATGAAAACTGATGATGGCTTGTATATCAACTTACATGAAGCGGCTCTGGTGAATTATCCGGTGATGCATCTTAATTTGGATGATGAAAATTTTGTTTTTGAATCATGGCTTACTCCAAATCTGGAAGGTGATAAAGCTTATATGATCGCTCCTTCCATAACTCCCTGGAGAACTATTATTGTAAGTGATGATGCCCGGGATATCCTGGCTTCTAAAATGATCTATAATTTAAATGAACCTTCAAAAATTGACGATACTTCCTGGATTAAACCTATGAAGTACGTTGGAGTTTGGTGGGAAATGATTACCGGTAAAAGCACCTGGTCTTACACCAACGATTTTACAGCGGTAAAACTTGGGGAAACAGATTATGAATCTGCCACTCCAAACGGCACCCACGGGGCAACTACAGAGCATGTAAAAGAATATATAGATTTTGCTGCTGAAAACGGGTTTGACGGCGTACTGGTTGAAGGCTGGAATGTTGGCTGGGAAGATTGGTTTGGACATTCCAAAGACTACGTTTTCGATTTTGTCACCCCTTATCCCGATTTTGATGTAAAAGAAATTCAGGATTACGCAGAAAGCAAAGGAGTGGAAATGATCATGCACCACGAGACTTCGGCTTCCGTACGTAATTATGAGCGCCATCTGGATACAGCTTATCAGTTTATGAAGGAGTATGGTTACAATGCCGTAAAAAGTGGATATGTTGGAGACATTCTTCCGCGTGGAGAAAACCATTATAGTCAGTGGCTGGTAAACCATTATCTGTACGCGGTTAAAGAAGCGGCAGATTATGGAATTATGGTTAATGCACATGAAGCGGTACGTCCTACAGGTCTTGCCCGTACATGGCCTAATTTAATTGCTAACGAATCTGCAAGAGGGACAGAATACCAGGCATTTGGAGGCTCAAAACCAAATCATGTGACAGTGTTGCCTTTTACAAGATTGATTGGTGGGCCGATGGACTACACACCCGGAATTTTCGAAATGGACCTTAGTAAATTAAATCCTGAAAATAATTCCCATGTTAACAGCACCATAGCCAATCAGCTTGCCCTTTATGTGACCATGTACAGTCCGTTACAAATGGCAGCCGATCTTCCGGCAAATTATAAGCGTTTTCCGGATGCTTTTCAGTTTATAAAAGATGTGGCTTTAGACTGGGACGAGAGCATTTATCTAGAAGCCGAGCCGGGTGATTATGTTACCGTAGCCCGAAAAGAAAAAGGAAGTGATAACTGGTTCCTTGGAAATGTAAATGGAGAAACCGCCCGTACTTCAAAGATAAAATTTGACTTTTTAGATAAGGGACAAAAATATATCGCCACAATATATTCCGATGCTAAAGATGCGCATTACAAAACCAATCCGCAGGCTTATGAAATAAGAAAAGTTGTTGTTGATAATAAATCCAAACTCTCACAGTTCTCTGCACCGGGAGGTGGTTACGCCATCAGCATTATTCCGGCAGAAAAATCGGAGACAAAAGGGATGAAGAAGTTGTAAAATAGAAGCTATTATAAACATCCCGTTCCGAAAAATAATGGGAAGTATTAAGATTGAAACAAATATTTAAAGCTGAACAATTTTTTCGTTGTTCAGCTTTTTTAATTTGTATTTTATTCTTTTTAAAAATTGATTGTTGATGCATTTGATGAGGTGTTAGCATGGGGTTTGACAGGTGTGGTATAAGATGCTTAGAAATTTTAAAACCTCTATTATAAACTTTTTCTTCTTAAATTTCAGAACTACGTAACAATACTAAGTATTTTTACTTATATTTGTTTCAAATACGTAGTCATGAAAAGAATTATTGTAGTAGGAAACGGAATGGTAGGTCATAAATTTTGTGAAAAATTAATGTCCCACCCCTCGAGGGAAGATTATGAAGTGTTGGTTTTTGGTGAAGAACCACGTTCAGCGTATGACAGGGTGCATCTAAGTGAATATTTTTCCAATCAGTCTCCCGATGAGCTTTTGCTTGCCCCGGTGAACTGGTACGGGGAAAATAATATAGAATTACATACTTCAGAGCTTATCAGTGAAATAAAACCTGCGGAAAAACAGGTGGTAACTTATAAACAGGAGACCTACAATTATGATTATCTTATCCTGGCTACAGGCTCGTATCCTTTTGTTCCGCCCATTAAGGGATCGGACAAATCTGGGGTGTTTGTTTATCGCACAATAGAAGACCTGGATGCGATGAAGGCTTATGCATCCAAAATTAAAGCTGATGGCAAAAAGAAAGCGGCTGTGCTGGGCGGCGGACTTCTGGGCTTGGAAGCTGCCAATGCAGCAAAAGAACTCGGGCTGGAAACCGATGTTGTGGAGTTTGCCCCACGTTTAATGCCAAGGCAGTTGGACCAGGCCGCGAGTAATATGCTTAAGGCGAAAATTAAAGAACTTGGCATAAATGTGCATCTGGAAAAAGCAACTATAGAGATTGCAGGAGAAGAAATTATTGAGAAAATGGAATTTTCTGATGGTACTTCTTTGGAAACAGATATGCTAATAATTTCAGCAGGAATAAGGCCCAGGGATGAGCTTGCCGTAAAAGCAGGCATAAAGACAGGTGAAAAAGGCGGGGTTTGGGTAGATAATAAGATGCAGACTTCAGAAAAGGATATTTATGCCATAGGCGAAGTGGCACTTTATAATAATGGAGTGTACGGGCTTGTGGCTCCCGGCTACGATATGGCCCAGGTGGCGGTGGAGCAAATCACCGGCGGCGACAAAGTGATGGCTGAGGTAATAGATATGTCCACGCAGTTAAAGTTAATAGGTACCGAAGTGGCGAGCTTCGGGGATCCTTTTATAGATAATGAAGAAGTAGCCACCATTGTTTATGAAAACAAACGCTCCGGAATTTATAAACGAATTAATGTAAGTAAGAAAGGTGAAAAATTATTAGGAGGAATACTAATTGGTGATTCTTCAGATTATAACAATCTCTTTCAGATTTTTATTAACGGAATGAAATTACCGGAAAATCCTGAAAACCTTATTATTCCTTCCAAAGATTCAAAAGGTGGTAGTGTTGCCGGCAGCGCTATGGATTTTCCCGATACGGCACAAATTTGCTCCTGCGAAAGCGTAACAAAAGGCGCTATTTGCAGTTCTATTGAAAGTGGCGACTGTGAGAATCTTGGGGATGTAATAAAAGCTACCAAAGCCGCAACGGGTTGTGGAGGTTGTAAGCCTATGGTGGCAGATCTTGTGAAAGGCTCCCTTAAATCTTTGGGGAAAGAAGTAAAGGAAACCTTATGTGCTCACTTCAACTATAGCCGTCAGGAACTTTATGATCTTATAAAAATCAATAAGGTGAAAGACTATAATGAGGCGCTGAATCTCTTCGGAAAAGGGGATGGCTGCGAAATTTGCAAGCCTGCGTTATCTTCAATTTTTGCCAGTATCTACATGGAAACCGCTAATAAACAGGTTGCCATTCAGGATTCTAATGATCGATTTTTGGCAAATATTCAGCGAAACGGAACTTACTCAGTAGTGCCAAGGGTTCCCGGTGGGGAAATTACTCCTGATAAATTAATGGCGCTGGGGGGCGTTGCGAAAAAATATGATTTATATTCTAAAATAACCGGCGGGCAGCGGATTGACCTTTTTGGAGCAGAGTTACATCAGCTTCCGCATATCTGGAGGGAACTTATAGATGCCGGTTTTGAAAGTGGCCATGCTTATGGAAAATCCCTTAGAACCGTAAAAAGTTGTGTGGGTTCCAGCTGGTGCCGTTATGGAATGCATGAAAGTGTGAGCTATGCCATAAGAATTGAAGAAAGATATAAAGGGCTTAGGTCCCCCCACAAAATAAAAGGCGGAGTGTCCGGCTGTATAAGGGAATGTGCTGAAGCCAGAGGTAAGGATTTCGGGATTATTGCCGTGGAAAGCGGCTGGAACCTTTATGTGTGTGGTAATGGTGGGGCTACTCCAAAACATGCCATTCTTCTTGCGGAACAGCTGGATGATGAAACCTGTATTAAATACCTGGACAGGTTCCTCATGTATTATATCAGAACAGCACCGCCGCTTACCAGGACAGCGCCCTGGCTGAAACAACTGGAAGGTGGTATAGATTACCTGAAAGAAGTAGTTGTGGAAGATTCCCTCGGAATAGCAGAAGATCTTGAAGCTGAAATGCAGGAATTGGTAGAGAAATACAAGTGCGAATGGAAAGAAGCAATTGAAGATCCTGAAATGATGAAGCGGTTTAAACATTTTGTGAATTCTGATGAATCTGATGATACACTGGAATTTGTTCCAATGAGGGAACAAAAAATGCCCAAACCCTGGTAGTACTAATTTATAACTCTGAAAAATGCAAAATTTGATATCTCAATATAATTCCGTTTCTGAAGCTGCAGTCAAAAACTGGTTCCTTGCCGGGAAGACCAATGATTTTCCTGAAGATGGGGGCGCGTGTATTAAACATGGCAGCAAACAAATTGCAGTATTCAATTTTACCCGAAGGTCAAAATGGTACGCATGCCAGAATCTTTGTCCGCATAAGCTGGAAATGGTACTTTCCAGGGGCATGATTGGAGAAGAAAAAGATATTCCCAAGATAGCCTGTCCTCTGCATAAAAAAACCTTTTCCCTGGAAGACGGGCATAATCTTAATGGTGATGAGCTGGAAATTGCAGTATATCCCGTTAAAATTGAAGCGGGAAATGTGTATATTGGTTTTTCAGATTAATGCAAAACACCAATGGAGAATAAATTTGAAGAAGCCATCAGGCGAATAGACCAAAAAAATTCTGAAGATCCGCATAACGAAGAAGACGGGGGCAAAACTTATCCAAAAGAACTGCTTTACTCCAAAAGAATGTACAATCAGCTTCTGGAGTTTGATCCGGATGCTTCCGAAGAACTTCAAATCGCCGCCCGTGCCCAGCATATATGCAGGTGGGAAGTACCCAGGAAAGATTATCCTATGGATAGGGTTGGATACTTAAAATGGAGAAACGATCTTAAAAAAATGCATGCCGAAATTACTGCCGGTATTCTTGAAGATGTAGGTTACGATAAGACATTTATTGACCGGGTTACTTTTTTAGTTCAGAAGAAAAAGATCAAAAAAGATGATGGTTCCCAAACGCTGGAAGATGTAATTTGCCTTGTATTTCTTCAGCATTATTTTGAAGATTTCGCAGCGAAGCATGAGGATCAAAAAATTGTGGACATCATTAGAAAAACCTGGGGGAAAATGTCTCCTGAAGGTCATGAGGCTGCATTAAAGCTAAACCTTTCCAATAAAACCTCGTCCCTGGTAAAGCAGGCGCTTTCTTAATTTTTACTACATGCCTGGTAAAGAATTTTCCCTGGATCAAAGGACGTTTAGAAAATTAAGCCGGCTTTACATAATTGCTCTAAGTGCGATTGCCCTTTCTGTAGTGGTGAGCCAGATTTTGATTCATAGATTTCTTGATGATCAGGAAAGTGACTCCACAGTGGTAAATATTGCCGGGCGGCAGCGTATGCTCAGTCAAAAAATAGCCAAGGAAGCTTTGTTGCTTTTTACTACTGATGAAGCTCAGGAAAAGGCAAATATCAGGCAGCGGTTAGCTGAAGCAGTGGAACTCTGGAGTTTTTCCAACAGGGCATTGCGGGAAGGAAATGACAGCCTGGGGCTTCCGGGAGAAAATAGTGACGCTGTTTCTGAAATGTTTAAAAATCTGGATCCTTCTTTTGATAGCATCAGGAATGCTGCCCTTAATATTGTTCAA
The DNA here is from genome assembly GCF_031846585.1 of Autumnicola musiva. Lineage (NCBI taxonomy): Bacteria > Pseudomonadati > Bacteroidota > Flavobacteriia > Flavobacteriales > Flavobacteriaceae > Autumnicola > Autumnicola musiva. The sequence goes on along the minus strand of NZ_JAVRHK010000005.1, from coordinate 111,496 downwards.
AATTCCACACTATCTTCAGAAAAACTTAATGCAGAGGTTTCTTCAATCAGGCAGAATGAGGAAATTTTTCTGCGTGGCATGGATCAGCTGGTAAATCAGTATGAACAGGAAGCCGGTGAAAAAGTGGAACGCCTGAGCAACCTGGAATATTTGCTGATGGCAGTGACTTTAATAATTTTGTTAAGCGAACTGATTTTCGTTTTTCTGCCTGCGGCAAGGGCGGTGAAAGGAACTATCCGGCGATTGTTAATTGCCGAAAAGAAGGCGATAAAAATGGCCCGTGATGCAGATGTACTTAGCCAGGCAAAAGAAAAATCGGTAAAGGAATTGAAGGCGCTCAACCAGGCAATGAATCAGACATTGCTTTTTGCAAGGCTTACTTCAGATGGAAATATTATCAATTTCGGAGAGAAATTTTCGAGGCTGTTTGAATTCAGGAAATATAGTAATTTTACAAGATTCCCGGAATTGCTTTCCACAAAGGAAGACGAGAAAAAGGAAATAGAAATATTGCTGGACGAATATGCCAAAAAAGGCTGGCAGGGGGAAGTGAAAGCTACCACCAAAGAAGGGGAGTCGGTATGGCTGGAAATGTCTTTAATCCCATTTAATCCCGAAGACGATAAATGGGAAATTTTGGTAATAGCTTCCAATATCACTACCCGCAAGGAAGCACAATTGGAAATTGAAAGATTAACGCAGAAGAGTTTTGAGGAAAAAATGAATCAGCAAAAACTTGTTTCCAGTAAAATTATTGAAAACCAGGAGAAAGAGCAGAACCGCATAGCTAAAGATATTCACGACGGAATTGGCCAAATGCTTACCGCCCTTAATTTCAACCTGGAAAGTATAGATGTAACCAAAACCGAAAAAGCCGCCCAGAAAATCGAAAACGTAAAGGATCTCACCGGAAAGATAATTAAAGGAGTGCGAACGGCTACTTTCAACCTTATGCCGCCAGAACTTTCAGATTATGGAATTGTACCTGCACTTACCAAACTTACCCAGCAACTTGGCAAATTAACCGGCAAAAATATCTTGTTGTACGATAAAACCGGATTTAACGAACGCCTGGATTCGCTTATTGAAATAAATATTTACCGTATTACCCAGGAAGCCATAAACAACGCCATAAAATACGCCGATTCGACGCACATAATTGTAAGTGTCTCCCACAGTAGCAGTATACTTAGTGTGATTATTGATGACAATGGGAAAGGATTTGATCCACAAAAAGCAAAAGCCGGGAAAAACGAAGCAGGCGGCATGGGCATGACCTTTATGCGGGAAAGGATTAAATACATAAATGGCCGGCTTTTTATTACTTCTGAAATTGGTAAAGGAACAAGGATCACTCTTAATGTTCCTTTGCAATAATCCGTCACTTAAGTAAAAATCCCTATTTTAGTACTTAAATTAAAGAAAAATGAGCAACATACGTATAGTCCTTGCCGATGATCATGTATTGGTAAGGGATGGCATTAAAGCTTTACTGGAAGATGAAGCCGATATAGAAGTAATAGATGAGGCTTCAGACGGCCTGGAAGCCATAGAAGTGCTGAAGAATTCCGATGCTGACTTATTACTGGTAGATATACGTATGCCGGGGATGAATGGGATTGAAGTGGTAAGCAAGATTCGCGAAAATAACTGGCCGGTGAAAACGCTGGTTCTCTCAATGCATGATTCCGAAGAATACGTAGTACAGTCCATACATGCAGGTGCCGATGGTTATTTGCTCAAGGGAGCCAGTAAAGGAGAGTTACTTAAAGCACTACATAAAGTTGCTGAAGGCGGAAAGTATTTTTCAGGGGATATTTCTTCCATACTTATAAGTAATTTTGCCAACGGAGCTGCCGTACCAAAAAAGCAGGAACCTATAGAAGATCCTTTTAATCTTACAAAAAGGGAAAAGCAGATTTTATCCCTTGTCTTGCAGGGAAAAAGCAATAAAGAAATAGGTGAGGAGCTGTCAATTAGTAAAAGAACGGCGGAGGTACACCGTTTTAACCTGATGAAAAAACTGGATGTTAAGAACCTTATAGAACTTACCAACGTAGCCAGGGAATATCAGCTGGCATAAAAAACATCATCTGATTTTCATAATTTTATTCCTGCAGCTAATAATTTTCATATTTGACAAATTAGGAGGAAGAATAGCTTCAAAATTAAGGAGTACGTAAATTTTATATAAATACGTATTTTTATAAATATTACTTAAGTAATTATACTTAATTTAGTTCTTTTAAAATATGATATTATGAAAAATTCAACTTCTGCAAAAGCAACAAAATTTGATCTTCGTAATTTAAAAAGCATTCCTGTTCGTACCTTTTGGATTACGTCTTTGGCCTTTTTCCTATGCTTTTTTGCCTGGTTCGGGGTAGTTCCTTTTATGCCAGATGTAGTAAAGGACCTGGGATTAACACCGGCTCAAAAATGGAATTCGGTAGTACTTGCCGTTACCGGTACTGTATTCGCCCGGCTGCTTATAGGGAAATTATGTGATCGCTACGGTCCACGGCTTTGCTATACCTGGCTTCTTATTCTTGGTGCAATTCCGGTAATTCTAACCGGCTTTGTGCAAACGCCCCTGCAATTCCTTATCTGCAGGTTATTGACAGGGTTTATAGGTGCTTCTTTTGTGATTACCCAGGTACATACTTCTCTTATGTTTTCATCAAATGTGGTGGGAACGGCTAACGCAACTTCCGCAGGCTGGGGAAATCTTGGAGGTGGGGCAAACCGCCTTGGAATGCCAATAATTGCAGCATTGGTTATAGGATTTGGTGCAGCTGAAGCTTCAGCGTGGAGGTATTCCCTTATTATTGCGGGAATTCTTTGTTTTACAATGGGGATGGTCTATTTCTTCTTCACCAAAGATACTCCGGAAGGTAATTTTAAGGAACTCGCCGAAACCGATGATCTTCCAAAAATGAAGAAGGACCAGGTTGGTTTTTTGACAGCATTAAAAGATTACCGCGTATGGATCCTTTTTATGGTCTATGCTGGCTGCTTCGGAATTGAGTTAACCGTATACGGCACTATGGACGATTATCTTCAGAGTACCTTTCAGCTGGAAAGGATAACTGCGGGTAATATTGTACTTTCTTTTGCGCTGATGAACATTTTTGCCCGTACCCTGGGAGGATTTTTTGGAGACAGGTTTGGTAAGCAGAAAGGTCTCCGGGGCAGGGTGGTATTTCTTGCAGCTATCATGGTGGTGCAGGGCGCAATGCTTTCTACCTTCTCTCTAATGACGAGCCTTTATGTAGCCATAGCATTTCTTATCCTGTTTAGTTTAACGGTTCAAATGGCTGAAGGAGCTACTTTTTCGGTGGTACCTTTTATCAATAAAAAAGCTGTTGGCTCTATTTCAGGAATTGTTGGAGCCGGGGGGAACGTTGGTGCTTTTCTGGCTGCAATGCTGCTTAAAGTTAAATCGGCAGCTTCAGAGAAAGTTGCTATCGCGGCAAACCAGGGTCTGGGTGAGGAAGTAATTCGCTCGGCACAGGCAGCAGCCTCGGCACAGGCAGTTTCCGAAGGTTATCTTTTAATAGGAGTAACCGTTGTGGCTACAGGCGTTGTGGCCTTGGCTATACGTTTTTCTGTTAAAGATGAAAAAGTGGCCAAAAAAGAGCTGGAAGGTTCTATGGCAAGTGCTGTACCTGCAAATGCTTAAATAGGAGTTGCTGAAAATCAGTAAAATCAAAAATGAAATGGGTTTTTTTGGAAATTTCATAATAATGAAGTCGGCACTTTTATGCTGTGCCCAAAAAAGCCAAATTTGTAATAAAACATTCGGCATATGCTCGAAAAAGAAGTGAAAAGTACCTGTTCATACTGTGGAGTTGGCTGCGGGGTAGTGGTGAAAAAGGATGCCCGGAACCGGGTAGAAGTGGAAGGGGACAAAGAACATCCTGTTAATAAAGGAATGCTTTGTTCTAAAGGTATGAACCTGGATTATGTAGTTAATGACACTTCAGACAGGATACTTTATCCTGAAATGCGCTGGAGCCGCTCCCATCCCCGCGAACGGGTAAGCTGGGACGATGCAATGGAGCGGGCAGCCGGGGTTTTTAAATCTATTATCAGGAAACATGGCCCAGATAGCGTGGGATTTTATGTTTCCGGGCAATGCCTTACCGAAGAATATTATATCGCCAACAAACTTACCAAAGGCTTTCTTGGAACCAATAATATCGATACCAATTCCAGGCTTTGTATGAGCTCGGCGGTGGTTGGTTATAAAAAAACTTTTGGAGAAGATTCTGTGCCGGGATGTTATGAGGATATTGAACTGGCCGATACTTTCCTTATTGCCGGGGCAAATCCTGCATGGTGCCATCCTATTCTCTTTCGGCGTTTGGAAAAGCATAAAGAAGAAAATCCCGATGTAAAAATTATTGTTGCCGATCCGCGTAAAACCGATTCGGCTAATTTTGCCGATTTACACCTTCAGCTTATCCCCGGAACAGATGTAATTCTTTACAATGCCATTGGCAGGCAGTTGCTGAAAAAAGGGTTTATAGACAAGAATTTTATAAAGAACCATACTGAAGGTTTTAAGGAATATAAAGACAAGGTGTATTCCCTGTCATTAAAGGAAGCTTCCAAAATGTGCGGAGTTCCTTCCGCAGATATTAAAAAAGCGGCGAATATTATAGGCCGCTCCAAAGGTTTTATAAGTATGTGGGCTATGGGGCTTAACCAAAGTGTGGTAGGCTCTGATAAAAATTTCTCTTTATTAAACCTTTCCCTGGTTACCGGGCAGGTAGGCAAACCCGGCTGCGGGCCTTTTTCACTTACGGGTCAGCCTAATGCTATGGGAGGCCGTGAAGTAGGAGGAATGGCCAATTTACTTGCCGTGCATAAAAATCTTGCTAATCCCGAACATCGTAAGGAAGTTGCCCAATTTTGGGGGGTGGATAATATTTCTCCCAAACCCGGCTACACCGCAACAGAAATGTTTGATGCTTTGGAAGAAGGAAAGCTGAAAGCCGTATGGATTGTGTGTACAAATCCAGTGGTGAGTTTGCCAAATGCCAGAAAAGCAGAGAAAGCCCTGAAAAATGCCAAATTTGTGGTAGTGCAGGATATTTCCCATAAATCTGATACGTTGCCTTATGCCGATTTAGTGCTGCCTGCAGCTGGATGGCTGGAAAAAGATGGCACCATGACTAATTCTGAAAGGCGTATATCTTATTTAAATAAAGAAATTCATCCGCCGGGAGAGGCAAAACCCGATGTGGAAATACTTTGTGATTTTGCGAAAAAAATGGGCTTCCGTGGCTTTAATTACGGCAGTACTGCGGAAATTTATGAAGAATATGCCGCCATGACCGCTGGAACGAACATAGACATTTCTTATTTAAACTACGACAGGCTTAAAAACGAGGGTACTTTTCAATGGCCGGTAAAGGAATACCGCCATCCTGGGACACCAAGATTATTTGAGGATAAACAATTTTATACCCCTTCAAAAAAGGCCATTTTCAATGTTTCGCAGAGTATCGAAAATCAGTCCCCCAAACCTACAGGTGAATTTCCGCTGATTTTAACTACTGGCCGGGTGAGGGACCAGTGGCATACAATGACAAGAACCGGGAAAGTTGCCCGGCTTAAAACCCATTATCCCGATCCGGTGCTGGAGATTAATCTGGTGGACGCTTATCTTAAGGGCATTAAAAACGGCGATGTTACTGAAATAAGAAGCCAGAATGGAATGGTGAGAGTAAGGGCAAAAGTTACCGAAAATGTAAGGGAAGGAGTGGTCTTTCTGCCTATGCACTGGGGAAAACAATTAAGTAATGACCTGAACAGGGCAAATAATTTAACTCATACTCTGGTAGATCCTATCTCCAAAGAGCCCGATTTCAAGTTTACTTCAGTAGCAGTTTCAAAATATAAAAAGCAACAGGAAAAAATCATTATTATCGGGGCAGGGGCAGCTGCTTTCAGGTTTATTCAGAATTATAGGGAGCATAACAGCGATGATGAACTTCATGTTTTTTCAAAAGAAATTCATCCTTTTTATAACAGGGTTTTGCTTCCGGATTATATTACAGAAGAATTGAGCTGGGAACAACTTTTAAAGATTAAAGAGAAAGAAGTTAAAAAGCTTCGCATAAGCCTGCATGGCGATAGCTCTGTTATCAAAATAAATTCTGAAGAAAAAACTGTTACAGATTATCATGGTAATATTCATTCCTTTGATAAACTTATTCTGGCTACGGGCAGCCGAGCCTTTGCTCCAAAAGATGCTCAATTGCACCTCCCGGGCAGGTTTACCATGAGAAGTAAGGATGATGCCGACAGATTCAAAACTTACCTGGAAGACACTAAATTACCTGCGTCACAACAGCATGTGGTAATTGTGGGTGGCGGTTTACTGGGGCTGGAATTGGCAGCCGCACTTAAACATAAGAATGTGAAGGTTACCATTGTGCAGCGTTCTTCGCGGTTAATGGAGCGGCAGCTGGACCTCACTTCAAGTAAACTGCTGGCGCAGGACGTGCAGGAGCGGGGAATCCAGATTTATTTTGATAATGAGGTGAGTACCGTTTTTAATGATGAAGAATCGGGAGAATTGAGTATTACCTTAAAAAGTGGTAAAAATCTTTCGGCGCATGCCATTGTATATGCTATAGGCACGCGCCCGAACATAGAAATTGCCAAAGAAAGTGGTATCATGTGCGGGCGTGGGGTTAAAGTAAATCAGCATATGCAGTCTTCTGATCCTGATATTTTTGCTTTGGGTGAAATTGCCGAATTTAAAAATCAGCTCTTCGGAATAACTTCTGCAGCAGAAGAGCAGGCCGCTATTCTTGCCAATTTTATGGCGGGCGATGTTAGCAGTACTTACAAAGGTTCGGTTTTAATGAATATCCTGAAATTTAATGACCTTGACGTGTGCAGTATCGGGGAAATTAATGTTCCTGAAAATGATGAAAGTTATGAGGAAATCATATTTACCGATCTGCGGAAGCGTTACTACAAAAAGTGTATTGTAAAAGACGATTTACTGGTAGGGGCCGTACTGATGGGCGATAAAAATGAATTCGCTGAATTCAAAAATCTTATTGAAAGCAAAATTGAACTGTCCAATAAACGGGAACAATTACTTCGCAGTTCCGGAAATGCCAAACCTGTGGTGGGGAAACTGGTTTGTTCCTGTAGCCAGGTGGGCGCGGGAAATATAGAAGAGGCCATTGCCGGCGGTTGTAATAATTTTACTGAACTCTGCAACCAAACAGGAGCTGGGTTAGGCTGCGGAAGTTGTAAAACCGAAGTGCGTGAAATTTTAAATACTTCAAAAGAACTGGTATGAGAAAAAACCTTCCAAGAATATTGATAAAAGGAGGCGTGCTTTCTCCTGCAGAATTAAAGCAAGTTGCTGATACTGCCGGTAATGCGGGCTTAAAAACCATTTCTTTCGGCTCCCGGCAGGATATCCTATTTCCGGAGGACATAAACGAGAATGAGTTGAGCAGGTTTAAGGATCTGCATATCGTTAAATCGCTGGCAGAGCCTATAGAAAATATTGTTTCCTCTTATGTTTCAACAGATATTTTTCCAACCACCTCGTGGATTACCGGTGACCGTTACCTTTATATCCTCGAACAAATAAGGTACGAGCCTTCCCTGAAGATAAATATTACCGAACCCAGGCAACGGCTTGTACCTCTTTTTACCGGACACCTGAATTTTATTGCTTCAGAACATGAAGACTACTGGTACCTGTATATAAGGTTGCCAAACTGGGATAAAGCAGAAATGTATCCTGCCCTTATTTATAGTTGGGATATTGCGAAAACCGGTGAGGCTATAGAAAATATTCTTCAGGAGGAACCGCAAAATGTGGAAATGATTTTTGATCTGGTGAGTGATGCGGTAGAGGCCGATAATCGCACGGTTGATAAACCGCTACAGGTGCCATTCTATCCTTTTCCTTATTATGAAGGGATGAATCGCACGGTTACCGGCAAATATTGGCTGGGGCTTTACTGGAGAAATAATAAGTACGACCTGGAATTCCTTAAAGCTGTATGTGATCTTTGTGCCGAATCTAAAATTGGACGAATTTGTATCACTCCGTGGAAATCTTTTATCGTAAAAGGAATTCCTGCAGAATCCAAACTGCAGTGGGAAAAGTTGCTTGGTAAATTCGGGATCAATGTAAGGCATTCTATGCTGGAACTTAACTGGCATCTACCTGTAGGTAATGAAGAGGCCCTGAAACTTAAAAAATACCTGGTGGCCAATTTTGATCAGAATGACATAAGTACTTACGGCTTAACCTTTGGGATTGCCAATTACACCCGCCGCGTTTATTATTTTACTTCTGTGGTAATAGAAAAAAATCCCACTCCCGGTCACCTTGGCAAATTTGAAATAAGGGATACCTATAATCTGCTTTACGCCAAAAATTTTGATCCTAACACCAAAGAGTATATCACTCATGTCCAGGATGTGGACCAGGTGGAATTACCATCTTTATTGATGGAACTAAGCCAAATGTACTTTGACCAACTGGGTAATAAAAAGGAAGAGGATTCACCTGAAGGCAGCCGTAAGGAAGTGGAAGAAACTAGGGTTTACCAATGCCGTGAATGCCTTACGGTATATGATGAGAAATACGGCGATGAAACTCAGGGAATTCCCCCCGGAGTTGCCTTTAAAGATTTAGCTGAAGAGTATACCTGTGCTGTTTGTGAAGCCCCAAAATCATATTTTATCAGCAAAACTTTTACCAGGCAGGTGGACTGATATTGTTTAATTTGAAAGCTTAACTTGAAGGGGATGGGATTAGAAAATTAATAATCATTTTATATGGTAGTTTATGGAGGTTGCTAAAGCCAATTCTATTTAATTGCTTAAAGTTTATTATGCCTAATATAATTAATATCGGTATAACAGCAATATCAAATGATTGCACATTGAAAATCCAGATAAATATTGTACTAATTAACGTTATAAAGAGTGCAGAAGCTAAAATTATATGAGATCTGTTTTTTATCACTAGTGGAATATAAATTAGATAAAGGGGGTTGCACCAAATAACATTCAAATTATTTTTTACCTCTGGATGCTCCGAAAAAAGCCACATTAAGGATAATACCAATCCAATACCACCTGTTAATAAACAGATTATCAATTCAACAGGCTTGGGAGACCACAATAGAAATATTAATAATAAAAGGGAGAAAATGAGTAGTGGGGAAAACCAATTTACAAGATCGTTCTTTTTATTATTTTCGATGGAATTTAACACCTGTTCCGATTTAACTAGTGGCTTTCCATTTATATAAGAATTGGCAATTTCCTCTTTTAGATAAAAAGGCAGGAACATGCGTTGATAATTATCTGACTTTTTATCTAATGATTTTCCTAGCATTAGGTTGGTTCCAAACCTGAGCCACAAATTCCTTTTGAGATGGGAATTAATTAATTCTCTGTTTGATTCTTCTATTTCTTGATTAGAAAAATTTGTGCCTGCTTCACTAAGTAAATCACGAATCTCAGTAGAACAGTTTTTTTCCAAAAAAGAATATAAATAGTACCGGTTTTCTGGTTGGTAGAGATAATTTAGATTTGTTATGATTTTGCTTTTCTCTTCTTTAGTAAGATTTAGCTTTTGTTCTAAAACCAGTCTGTTCTCATTTGTGTATAGCTGGATAAAATTCGCTGTATTTTGAATTCCCAGATAATAAGATAATTTTCCTTTTACAAATTTTAAGGTGAAATTGGGAGTATCAAAATCAAACATCCCAAAATTATAAACGTAGTCTATGGACCTTTCTTTGTTAGTAATTCTAATTGCTGAATGTCCAAAAACGGAGTACACTTTATCACCAGGTGAACAGGTAAGAATACTAATTTCAGGAAGACACTGGGAATAGCCTAACTGACTGAGTGAAAATATGAAGACTAGAATTATTTTCAATGCTCTTAATTGTCTATAAAAAGTACAGACAATATATGCATATTCTTCTCAGTATCTTCAGTTTGTTTTCAGAGAAATTTATGTGCAATGTCGCCAATAGTTTTTTCCTGATTCTTGCACTTTACCCCCCAATCGTAATCATACTCCTGTTTTTGCTATGTCTATCAGGATCATTTAGTTTTTCGAAGTCATCCATACCCGCCCGAACGGCTTTCTTTTTAAACAAGGAATTGGAGATTAATTCCTCCAGGTTTTGTCCTTCCCGAAGTGCGCCTAACAAATCTGTTTCGTGGTTTGAAAAAAGACAATTTTTAATCTTGCCGTTTGCGGTAAGTCTTATACGATTACAGCCGTCACAAAAAGGATTACTAACCGAACTTATAATGCCAAACCGGCCTTCAAAACCTTCAATCTTATAATTTCTGGAAGTAAAATTTTGTTCGTCCTCCAATTTTTGCAGGTATTTTTTTCCGAAGAAATTTTCCACCTGCTCCAGGATTTCCTTTTCGGTTACCAGTTTTTTTCTGTTCCAGCGATTACCGTCAAAAGGCATAAATTCGATGAATCGTACAGTGATCGGCAGGTTCTTGGTGAACATCACAAAATCCACAATTTCATCTTTGTTGAAATCCTGCATCAAAACCGCGTTGATTTTTACATTAAAACCTTCTTTTATGAGCAGCTGAATATTATCATAGGCTTTTTTGAACTGGTCCCGGCGGGTAATCATCTTAAACTTTTCCGGTAAAAGAGTATCCAGGCTTACGTTTATATCATTAAGGTCGTATTTTTTAAAATCTTCAATAAACCTATCGGTAAGTACCGCGTTGGTGGTAATGGAAAGCCTTACCGGTAGGGTAGCCAAATTTTTAAGAATTTCAGAAAAATCTTTTCTTACCAGAGGTTCTCCGCCGGTAAGCCGAATTTTATCTACTCCCTGGGCCACAAAAGTTTTGGCGATTTCAAAAATTTCCTCCGCCGTCATTAGCTGACTTCTCGGCGTAAGCGGAACTCCATCGGCAGGCATGCAATAGGAACATCTTAAATTGCATTTTTCAATAAGTGAAATGCGCAGGTAATTATGTTCCCGCCCAAATGAATCCTGTAATATCTTCGTCGTCTTAGTCATTATCATCGTGTTTTGCTCCCCTTAAAATTTTAAAAACATGCAGTAAATGGGGAAATACAGCATCCATAGATTCGCTGGCTCCGTTTGTTGATCCAGGAAGCGCCAGCACCAGCGTATTGCCTATAGTTCCGGCTACACTGCGGGAGAGCATGGCGTAAGGCATTCTTTCCTGCCCATAACTTCTAATTGCCTCTTCAATTCCCGGAATTCTCCTTTCCAGAATAGGTTCCAGGGCTTCCGGGGTTACATCCCGAAAGGATAATCCTGTTCCTCCCGTAAAGATTACAAGGTTACAACTTTCAGCATATTCCAAAGCTTTGTTCCTTATAATTTCCACTTCATCCGGAATTATTTCATAGGAATGTATAGCTACTTCGCTTTTCTTCAGCTTTTCAATAATTGCCTTTCCCGCACGGTCTTCTTTTTTTCCTTCAGAAATAGAATCGGAACAAACAATAACACTGGCTTTTAAATTTTTACTTTGATTGCCAAAACTGCTTTTTCCGCCTTTTTTCTCCACCAGCCGGATATTCTGAATTTCAATTTTCTTGTCAATCGGTTTCAGCATATCATACATGGTGAGAGCCACAACCGAGGCGCCGTGCATGGCTTCCACTTCAACTCCCGTTTTATAAACCGTTTTCACCGTAAAAATAATCCTGATTTTTAAATCTTCAATTTCATAGTTGACCGAAGTAAATTCCACAGGCAAAGGATGACAATCGGGAATGGTATTGTGAGTGTTTTTCACAGCAAAAAGGCCGGCGGTTTTTGCCATTTCCAGCACATCGCCCTTAGGTACGGTCTTATTTTTAATGGCATCGATGGTTTCCTGTTTGCTTACCTGTACAAAAGCTTCGGCAACTGCAGTGCGCAGGGTCTTTATTTTATGAGTAATATCTACCATTTAATGCGTGTTAACCTTCCATTGGTGCTCTTCATTTTCGAAGATTTCCTTACCAAATATCGGCACTTCTTCCTTCACCAGATTCACAAGTTCTTCTGTGGCAGCATAAACCTGTTTTCGCCTTTTTGAAGAGACAAACACGAAAAAGCAAATTTCCCCCGCGGTAATATTGCCCAGGCTGTGGTAAATATGCATGCAGGTAAGATCATACTTTTTGAAAGCTTTTTCCCTTATTTCTTCCAGTTTTTTCTCTGCCATTTCCCGGTAAGTGGTATATTCTATGGCAGTAACTTTTTTGCCTTCCACTTCATCTGCGCGAACCTGGCCCAGGAAAATATTATGTGCGCCAATATTGGTTTTAGTTTGATGTTTGGCGATAGATTCCGCGATAAATGCTGCGGAAATGGCTCCATCAATAAATACGTTCTTCTTTTTCTTCATTCTCTAATTTTTTGCCGAAGGATTTTACTCCTCCTTTTATGCTTTTCAGGTTGTTGAAGCCATTATTTTTCAGGATTTCCAGTGCCTTTAAACTCCTAATCCCGCTCTGGCAGAAAAGCCTTATCTCGTCATTTTTATTAAGCCGATGCGTATTTTCTTCTAATATTGAAAGCGGAATCTTCACCAAATCTGGTAATTCCAGCCGTGGTTCTTCATGAGCTTCCCTTACATCCAAAAGGATATTTTTTCCTGAAATCGCTTCCTCAAAAGTAGTTTCCAGGGGAGTTGCAGAAAAATGCTTTTGCTGAAAAAATTCCGCATCAATCTTTATATTTCCATTCTTTTTAAACTGAAAACTGTGCTGACTGTTATTCAGCGTATCGTAAATAAGAAGTTTTCCTGAAAGTACTTCGCCCGCACTTAAAATCATTTTCATTACTTCATTCGCCTGAAGCATTCCAATAAAGCCAACTGCTGTTCCCAGAACTCCCGCTTCTTCACAATTCTGCACATTTTGGTTTTCATTATCAAAAAGGCAACGATAGGTAGGGCCGCCTTTATAGTTAAAAACGGAAACCTGCCCCTGGAATTTATATACCGAAGCATAAACAAAAGCTTTCCCGGCCAGCACACAGGCATCGTTAATAAGATATCTTACCGCCACGGCATCTGTTGCATCTACAACCAGGTCATAATTTTTTATAATGTTCAGGGCATTTTCAGGATTCAGGAATTCTTCATAAACCTGAATGTTTACTTCTGAATTTGATTTGCCTATTCTTGTGGCGGCTTCTTTTACTTTATAATTTCCTACAGCTTTTTCGGAATAAAGCACCTGCCTGGGAAGGTTGCTCTCTTCAACTTTGTCCCCGTCAATAATCCCGATTGTTCCAATTCCGCCGGAAGCAAGATAGGGGAGTACAGCACAACCAAGGCCGCCTGCGCCCACTACCAGTACTTTGGCATCTTTTAATTTTTGCTGTCCTGTAAGTCCTATTTCTTTCAGGTTTGTTTGTCTGGAATATCTTTCCATATTAACCTCCTGCAAATGGCGGTAAAATCGCCAGTTCATCATCGGACTTTAATTGAACCCCTTCAGTAGAATTGATAATTTCCTGATTTAAGGCAAGCTTTACCGGGATTTCCCTGAGATCATATTTAAGGTGAAGCTCTTTCAGCACATCATCCAGGCTGGAGCTTTTAAGGTCGAGGTTTTCTGAAGATTTGTTGGTCGCTTCAGCAACAGCGCCAAAATATTTTATTGAAATCATTCTTTTTCTTTTTCAGTTTTTAATTTACGCAGAAATCGCGGCAATATCCAAGTTCTGATAAATAAATTCATCTTCAAAGAGCGCAGGCAATTTTTCCGTTACTGTGTTAACAACTTCACCAATAACAATAATTGCCGGCGAAGACAAGCCTTCCTGCTTCACTTTTTCTGTGATATTGGAGATATTTCCTATAAGGCTGCGCTGATTTTCCCTTGTGCCATTCTGGACCACGGCCACTGCAGTATGCTCTTTTCCATTTCTGCGGAAAACTTCAGCTATTTCAGCAAGTTTTCCCATTCCCATTAAAATAACAACTGTAGCTTTGGATTTTGCGGCAAGCACTACATCTTCAGATAACTGATGATTTGAGGTAGTTCCTGTGATAACCCAAAAACTTTCAGCAATTTTTCGATGAGTAACCGGAATGCCTAAACTGGCAGGAACCGAAAGGGCAGAGGATATACCAGGAATTACTTCCGAAGAAATGCCGGCTTCAGCTAAATGATTCATTTCTTCCCTGCCACGGCCAAAAACAAAGGGATCACCGCCTTTTAGCCTTACCACGTTTCCATAACGATGGGCATAGGCAACTAAAAGATCATTTATTTGTTCCTGCATATAGGAATGGCAGCCTTTGCGCTTTCCTACAAATAATTTTACCGCATGTGGCGCATGTTCAAGGATTTCCTCATTCACCAGCGCATCATAAAGAACGGCTTTGGCATTTTGAAGGGCTTTTACCGCTTTTAAAGTAAGTAGTTCGGGATCGCCGGGGCCTGCTCCAATAAGTATTACTTTCGGATTTATTTTTTCTGAACTTTTCATAGTGCTGTTTTAATTGGTTTAAGTAAAGCTTCCTGATCCTTATTGATTTCGCTAATCATCAAGACTGGGAACATTTTTATCGCCATCCTCTTCCATGTGGTACAGATATTTTCCTGCTTTATCAAAGATAAAATAATAATACGTAATCAAGCAATAAAACTAAGTAATTATACTTAATTGATGATTTTATTTCTATTTTTGAAGTTGTAAAACAATTCTATAAAGATGAAAAACAACTACTACCTCCTCCTTCTCCTTTTCTGCAGTAGCGTCTATTCCCAAACATTCTCCATAGATGCTGATTTACGTCCCCGTTTTGAGTACCGGCATGGCTATGGCAGTTTGTTTCCTGAGGATGCCGACCCGGCAGCTTTTGTCACCCAGCGTTCAAGGCTTAATTTTGCTTATGCCGCGGAAAACTTAAAGGTTCTTGTTAGTGTGCAGGATGTTAGTACGTGGGGAGATACCCGGCAGATCCTGGATTATGATGGCAACGATTCTTTTTCTTTGTTCCAGGCCTGGGCAGAGCTGCAATTGGGCAAAAACTGGTATACAAAATTGGGCCGGCAGGTAATTTCTTATGATGATCAGCGGATTTTTGGTGGGCTGGATTGGGCAATGCAGGGGCGTTTTCACGATGCGGCACTACTTAAGTATCGTGGCAAAAACCTTCAGCTGGATTTCGGGTTTGCGTATAATCAGGAAGATCAATGGCAGCTGGGAACTCTTTATACGGTTACAGGTTTTTTCAGCTATAAAACCATGCAGTATGTACACTTCAGAAAAAACTGGCAAAATTCGACTTTAAGTTTATTGTTCCTGAATAACGGATTTCAACAATTTTTGGATGATGATAATGTATTGGCAGATGGGGTTTACAACCGGCAGACGGCAGGAACATATTTTGAGTTTCCGCTAAGCGATCTGAAATTTTCAGGATCAGCTTATTATCAATTTGGCAAGGCCATGCCTTCTCAGGATTTAAGTGCTTATCAAGTTGCTTTGGATGCTTCTTATAAACCGGGAAAGATACTTTATAGTCTGGGGCTGGAAATATTAAGTGGGACAGACCAAAACAGTACAGGAGAAAATAATTCTTTTTTTCCGCTGTACGGTACCAATCATAAATTTAACGGGTTTATGGATTATTTCTACGTGGGGAATCACGCGAATGATGTAGGCTTAAATGACTACCACGGGAAAATTGTCTTTAAAACAGGTAGTAAATCATCTTTACTTCTGAAAGGACATTACTTTAGTTCAAATGCTGGCCTGCTTAACAATGCCGACAAGTATTTGGGAACTGAAGTCGATGCGGTTTACGGGCAGGATATACTAAAAGATGTGCAAATGAATATTGGTTATTCCCATATGTTTGCTTCTGAAGGTATGAGTTTGATCAAGGCGGGCAGGACTCACGATAATGTAAATAACTGGGCCTGGATACAGCTGATCATCAATCCGAAAATTCTTCAGTATAAGTTTTCAAAAGATTAATTACTGAAGATAAATTTGAAAATAAAGCTATTACCTTCAACATCATCAATGTAAAATGAGCTTCAAATTTGCCATTTTTATGTCTGAAAATTAAGAATTTTCCGCTTTTGATTTCCGAAGAAGAAATTATCCAAATTTAAGGTATACCAATATTTTATTATTCTTAGTGATTGCTGATTAATTTTTGCACAATTTCATCCAGCTGCTCCTTGTGTTTTTCAACCGCTGCTAAGCCGTCTTCATGTAATACCTTCAGGTTTCCTGGTTTGGCGTTGTCCATGGCACTATCTGCATGTATTAATTGTGGCTGAATCCGGTAATAATCTTCGCAATCTTCAACAGCAAGGGTATCATATATCTTCTTTAACTGGTAATCTACGGTTTCGGAATTCCCGGTCATCATAATATCAATTAGCGGATTGATCCATTTTAAAACCCCGGCATCTTTATAATCTTCATAAGGATAAGGTTGCTTTACCGATCCCGTTCCAACAGAAACAATAAGCATATCTTTTGCGGATGGTTTATTTGGTTTTTCAGGATTATCCAATACTTTAGAAAATTGAATGTTCCGGGCTTCGGCATATGCACAAAGGGTGGGGTTATTGGCAAATACGCCCCCATCCACAAGAGCATGCGGAGTACCATAAAGGGATTTTATCCTAACCGGTTCAAAAAAAGTTGGAGCTGCTGAAGTTGCCCTTGCCACATCCTTTAGCTGGTAATTGTATATATCGCTCTCGGCATCCAGACTGGTAAAAAAATGTGCCTTTCTGTTTCTTATATCGTAGCTGGAAATAAGGCAGGGCTTCAGCACATCATTTAAAGTTTTTTTACCAAAATATTCTTCCAGGGCTTCTTCCAGATTATTTGCTTCATATTTTTCATCACAGATACCGCCCATGCTTTCAATTTTTTGTCTCAGGTCTATATCAAAGATTTCACCTCCTAACTTGAGATAAAGATCCAGGGCATCTTTAGCGCTGAATTTATACTTTTTATCTTCGCCGGGACAAAGGTAGATAAGGGATAAAATTCCGCCGGTACTTGTTCCGGAGAGAAAATCAAAATATTCCCCTATATGAGCCGTGGCATTACCTGTTTTATGCCGAATTTGTTCCTCGAGATAAGTAACTATGGTGCCGGGAAGAATACCTCTAATCCCGCCCCCGTCAATGGAGAGTATACGGATTTTTTTCATTGGTTGTGGATTTTTCAGGATGTTACTAAACTTAGGTTGGTGTATCTTCTTACCCACCTAAATATACTAAACACACACAACTTTTTTACAAGTAAAACCGACCGACATTTTTCTACTGAAATTATCCTGAAATTTGGCACTTAAGGCCCTGGCATCTTTTGAGAAAAAATAAAAGCAAAAAGCTTCAGGAAAAAATCGGAAAATTAGTCATTTGCAGAAAACAGTTTGTCCTTTTCCATAGCTTCTATCAGGCGGGTATTAAATTTTCTAATACTACTTTTTACTTTTCTCGGGTTTTTTAATTCCAGTGAACATTCCCAGATGAGTTTTTTGCCCGTACTGTTCAGAACAAAGACTTCAGTATCAGAATGGTAAATCTTATTTCTGTCGCTGGCTTCTTCAGAGGGAGCAGGAGCTTCATTTACTCCTGAATCTTCTTTGAATTCATCTTTTTTATTCCATAGATTGCCCAGGAACTGGAAAAAATCAGGTTTGGTTTCCACATCCTCTATTTTGCTGATGAGAACTGTATTATAGCCTTCTTCGAGAAGTTTTTCTCTCTGCTCTGCCAGTTTTTCTTCAGCTTTCCTGGAGTTAGGGAAAGAATAATTAAGAGAGTCAGACGCCGGTATGGCATGTATTCCTCTTTTAAGGAGTGCTCCTTTTAGCTGGTTTTCGAAATAATTTGCGGCTGAAGGATTACTAGTAACGCCTATAATTACAACATCTTCTATAATCCTTTCACCGGGATCTCCCGGTTTTTGTGTGTTCACTATTTTAGCCGAATTACAGCCAGCGAGAAAGAAGGGTAGGAGTAGGAGAAAAAGCCTTTTCATGTATTCTTTCTGCTAAAGATAACCATATACTCATGCTAAAGCAACTGTTTAAGAGGAGTTTATTATAATGTATAATACTTCGGGTATTCCGCGGAAAAAAAAGCAGATTTCCTTTATAAGAAAAATCCGGCTTTATCCAATATTAAACTTTAGGGAGAGATTAATGTACAGATGAGGTATCTACTTTTCCTGCTTTAATGGCATTTTTGATTTTAAAACCAGAAAATACAGGTAAGGAAATGTTCGCCTGCCCTAAGAGCAGTTGGTTGATTTCCGGAGTATCCGCTTCAGTAGTTTCTCCTTCTAAAGGCTATTACTTTTTCTTTATGAAGAAGTGAAATTATTGCTAAAGGATTGAGTAGTTAGTCTGAAGTTTGTAATTTGAGGCTGAAAAAAGATTGCTATGCTTTTAGACGTTAATAAACCGGAGCTTTTTTTGGTTAGTGTCCTTATATTTTTTGCCGCTGTACTGCTTAGGTATTTATTTGCGGCAGGTTTGTTTTATTATTATTACCACGTAAAGCATTTTGCTAAATATGAGCGCCTTAGTAAAAGGAAGCTAAGAAAGGGCCAGTTAAAAAAAGAAATTTACTGGAGTGTGTGGTCATCAGCTATTTTTGCATTCACCGGGGCATTGCTTTACTGGCTTTGGCAAAACGGCCATACCGCTGTATACATGGATATTTTCACTTATGGAATCTGGTATCTCCCGGTAAGCCTGGGGATTATTCTTTTTTTGCATGAGACTTATTATTATTGGGTACATAGGTGGATGCATCATCCAAAAATTTTTCGTGTGGTGCACAAGGTACATCATGACAGTTTTACTCCAACACCCTGGACTGCTTTTTCCTTTCATCCCTGGGAATCTGTTTTGGAAGCGATTGTTCTTCCATTAATTCTTCTGATTGTTCCTGTACATATTTATGTGTTGGGCTTTTACCTTTTGGTGATGACGCTTAGCAGTGTGATCAATCACCTGGATATTGAGATTTATCCGAAGCGGTTTCAGCAAAGTATAATTGGGCAACAGTTTATTGGTGCCACACATCACCATTATCATCACAGCGAATTTAAAACTAACTACGGCCTTTACTTTACCTTCTGGGATAGGTGGATGAATACGGAAAGTTCCAATATGGAAAAGGCAGTTAATAGTAGTACTTCCAAATAGCCAATGCTTCTGCATTAAAACCGCAAAATTGCCATTTTCGCACCTAATTTAAACATTTGCTAAGCTCTTTTAGACGGCTGCAGTTACTTACATTTTTGATTACTTGAATAGATAATCTATGGTGGATTCTTTATCTGAAAGATTTAAATGTAGTAAAATGAAATCTGTGGAGAGCACAATAGGAATTTTGACAAAAGGTTATCCTCATTTTCTGAAAAATTTAAAAAGGAAAATACAAATATTCTTAAGATCCATCTTCTGTTTAGAAAAACCCAGTATTGAAAGGGGAAGAGGCAGCGAAAGTATTCTATAATCAGGAAAAATTCAGTAGAAAAGGAGCCACTCCTGTTAGGTTCCAGAAGACGCTCTTTGGTCGTGGGGGAGTGCAGAGATTAGACGGTAAGGAACATGTAGAAAGAAAAAGCTTTTCTTGCAGGCCATAACAAGGGATTCTCTTGAAGCAGTAGAGAAAAAGTTTGCAGTGCTGTGGAGACAAAAAATTTCCGCATGGCGAAAACAGGAGAATGGACAATATACATAACTAAAGCAGCAATTAATTTGATGGTAAATAAGATGGATTACGCTGTGCCCGAGCAGGATCTAAAAATAAGTATGTCCAGGATTCCTGCTATTCCCAGGAGTAGGTTCAGGATTAAACTGCATTAGAAATCTTTTCTTTCCAAATTAGCTAAATAAAAGTTGAATATCATTAAAAAACATCATAGTTTTTACATATGTAATTAAAGATTAATATAACTTTTGATTATGAGTTGCTTAACATAAAGAGCGGCTATTGTTCCTTAATTTCACTTTATCATAATTTTAAAGCTATGCCAAAGTTTTAATATTTAAAAGCAGAAGTTCCTGATTAACTCTGGAACTTCAAAGGTGTAGAAGTAGGAAAGTAATTGATCCCCATCCAGGTTTATTTTGCGCCGTTTCTTTCGCGTCTTCTACATTTAAAACTAATACTAACCAAAAAACTTAAAAAAATGATCAGCACAAAACTTCACGGTTATCTGGATTACCTTATGGGTATATTTTTAATAGTATCACCCTGGATTTTCAACTTTCCGCAAGGAATGGCTACAACTTTGCCAATTGTACTGGGAGCTGGAACAATTCTGTACAGTCTACTTACAGCTTATGAGTTAGGTGCTTTCGGCCTTATTCCGGTACCGGTACATCTAATAATTGATGTATTGGCAGGGGTTCTTTTAATTGCTTCACCATGGATATTTGGATTTTCAGATCAGGTCTACCTTCCTTTTGTAGTTCTTGGAGCTATAGAAGTACTTACGGGACTTATGACCTCAAAAAAGCCTCTTACACCTGATCTGCAGAGAGGATAGGAAAAATATTAATAAGCCTTTAAAAACTTTTATTCTTAATAGATAAAGGCTTTCCGGCCATGGGGCCATTACCACTTAAAATTTTATTTATTAACCATTTAAATTAATCAATTATGTTTTATCACGATGGAAAATTACAGTACGATGTAAAAGTCGATAAACCTAATCCGCAATTCGCTAAAATGCTTCAGCAGGCAATAGGAGGAATAGAAGGAGAAATGAAGGTATGCATGCAATATATGTTTCAGGCCTGGGGAGCACGTGGACCTGAGAAATACCGTGATATGCTTCTGGAAACCGGAACCGAGGAAATGGCTCATATAGAATTATTAGCCACTGCGGTTGCACTTAACCTTGAAGGAGCTCCTAATGATGTAAAGGATGATATTGCAGGCAAAGATCCTTTTATGGAACAAATTATGGGAGGAGCAATGCCAAGGCACCTTCTTTCCAGTGGTATGTCTGCAATGGCGGTTGATAGTAACGGAGTACCATTTAACGGCTCCTGGGTTGTTGGAACAGGAAATCTTGCCGCAGATATGTATGCCAATGTGATGGCAGAATCTGCCGGTAGAGTACTTGCTACCCGATTATGGAATTCTACTGAAGATAAAGGAATGAAGGATATGTTATCTTTCCTTATAGCCAGGGATACCATGCACCAAAATCAATGGCTTGCAGTATTGGAAGAACTTGGAGGAACTGAAGGAGTACATCCTATTCCAAACAGTTTCCCTCAGGAGAAAGAAAATCAGAATTTCAACTACAATTTCCTTTCCACTCATATAAAAGGAGATTCCAAAGCACACGGCAGGTGGAGTGAAGGAAGATCTGTAGATGGGAAAGGAGAGTTTACTTTTGAAAAAGCGACACCTCAGGGACGCAAACCAGATTTAGGTGGAGCTCATCCTTCAGGATTTGCTCAGAAAGAACAAATGAAGGAAAACGACTCCTTTATTAAATCGGCCTTTGACAAAATGAAATAGTAAATCTTGAATTAAAATTTTCAAAATTAAGCCCGGTTTTTATACCGGGCTTTCCTGTTTTTAAATTTAGATAATTGAGAAAGATACTATTCCTCATGTTTTTCATAAAACTGTTTTTGCATCCTGGACTGGAGGCTTTTTGGAATTGCACGCCTTATAAAAGTTGTCACCTTATTGGAAGCGCCGGGAATATAAATCCTCTCACCATCCATTAAAGCCTTGTAACCTCCTTTGGCCACTTCTTCAGGAGTTTGCATTAATTTGTCTTTATGTGCTACAACCTCTGTATTTTCCATATCTCCCCTTGAAAAGAAATTAGTATCTGTGGGGCCGGGGCAAAGGCAGGTAATACTAACTTTGCTGCCCATATCTTTAAGTTCTGTCGCCAGGGCTTCAGAAAAAGAAACCACATAAGCCTTTGTAGCATGATAAACTGCCATCAGTGGTCCCGGCTGAAACCCTGCAATAGAACCCAGCTGCATAATTTTCCCTTCATCCCTTTTTACCATTTCCTTTAAATAAAGTTTAGTTAACTGGGTGAGGGCAAGAATGTTGAGGTGAATAATCTCCTGATCTTTTTCAAAAGGAATGTCTGCAAAGTTTCCCCGTTGCCCCACTCCGGCATCATTAACCAGTACATTTACAGTACGGTTTATTTTCTGAGTTTCGTCAAACACTTCCTGTCCGGCACCATCATGAGCCAGATCTTTTATAATGGTAAAAACTTCAACTCCATGTTGGTTTTGAATTTCAGAAGTTACATTTTCAAGTTCTTCTTTGTTTCTTGCCACTGCAATAATATCATATCCATTTTTTCCGAACTCATGCGCAAGTGCTTTTCCTATACCACTGGTAGCCCCGGTAATGAGTACAGTTTTCTTAGTTTCATCTGCCATCTTTATTATTTTTTACGGTTAATAAACAGTACCAATAATTTATAACTTTTTCTTCTATTCGATTTAAAGAATCATAAAAGAATAATGAATTCCGTTTTATAGTGAAATTTTATTAATGTTGCTTTCTGAAAATCAGATATTTGTATCAATTGTTAAATTAATTTTAGAAGGAACTTGTTATATTGCTCTGGCAAATTCAGAATATGAACTGTAATGAACTTTTTCTGAAAGTCATGTAATTATCAAAAATATTTTACAAAAATTTTTTGTTTTAAAAAATAGTTTACATTCGTAGGATTTTAATAATGATAAAAATGAAAAAAACAATTTTTAGTGCTTTAGCGCTTATTCTTATGCTTTCTATGGTTTCATGTCGTGAAACTGCTACAGAAAATGAAGAAATTCCTACAGAGGATACTATGGAGCAGGAAGAAGGATTCCAGGAAGAAACTTCTGAAGAATTTATAGAAGAAGATTCTGTAGACACTATTCAGAATGGATCCGGAGAAGTTCAGGAAGAAGTAGAAGATACTGAAATTTAATATTTACGGCATTTATAATTAATAGGTCCTGCCAAAAGCAGGACTTTTTGCTTTTAACATCATGATGTCTTCAGAATAATTAGAAAGAAATATCTTTTGATCATATTAGAAATTCGGCTTTCGCAATTACCTGTTTTATAATTGCATCCAGGTCTTTTGCCGATATTTCGAGGTATTTTAAAAACTCCTCTCTTTCTTCTTTACTATCAATTTCCGGCAGGAGATTAACGAGGCTAAGAATCCGGCTTAAAGGAGCTCTTACCTCGTGAGACTGTATCCATGTAATTTCCTTAAGGAGCTTATTTTGTTGCTGAATTTCATCTATCATTAATTTTGAACGGGTAACATCCCTGGCAGCTCCAACAAGTCTTACTGCTTTTTTATCATTATCTCTTACTATATAAGCTTTGTCTGAAACATATGCTATTTCGCCATTGGCCTTGTAGAAACGGTAATGCATACTCCATTTCTTTTTGGTTTTACTTTTAGAGGTTTTAGTGATCGAATCAACTACTTTTGAACGATCTTCAGGATGAATATTTTTAAACCAGAATTCCTGTGATGATGTGACGGAAGAGTTCTTATAGCCAAATATTTTATAGAAACTTTTATTTCTGATTACTTTATTGGTAGATAGGTCCCAGTCCCATATCATTTCCTGGGTAGCTTTTAGTGCCTTCTTATAGCGTTCATTACTAATTTTTACCTGAAGCTCTTTTTCTTTCTCCTCAGTAATATCCTGAATAATTCCTTCAAGCCGTAAAGGCACACCATTGCCATCTGTTACTAATTTTATACGTTGAAGTACCCATTTAACAGCCCCTTTTGAAGTTAATATACGGTGTTCGAACTTTTTGAACTTGTCAAAAGGTAATTCGCCATCCAAAAGGTGCCGGTCTTCAGGGTGAAAAGCATTTCTAAGGTTTTCCATGGTAGGAATAAAGTCTACTGGAGAACGTTCAAAAATTTTATACGCAGCTTTAGACCATTCTGAAATATCCTTATCTTGATCCAGTTCCCTCTTCCAATGTCCCATTCGGCCAATTTTCTGAGCATATTCAAATTTTTCAGTCTTTTCCCGTAGTTTTAGTGCTGCATGTTTGGAGTGGGTTATATCTTTTCCCACGGCATAAACCAGCTTTTCTTCCTGCAGTGTGGAGGTTGTCCAGGATATCCAAACTGCTTTTCCATCTTTACGGAGATATCTTGCTTCAAAATTAAGATGATTTCCTCCCTCTTTAAGAGTAGCAATTTCCTGCTTCACTTTTTGAAGATCTTCCGGATGTAGAAAGTCCAGAAACGTTTTTTGCATGGCATCTTCAGCAGTATATCCAAGGATATCTTCCACGGCCGGATTAATTCTTAAAATATCACCCTTTAAGCTGGCAATACATAATATTTCCCTGGATAGATTAAAGAAATTAAAAAGTTCTTCTTCTTTTTTCTTATGTGAAATTGTGAATGCAATTTCATTACTTATGGCTTTCAGGACTTCCATATGCCTTTGACTATAAGTATCTTCAGATCTGGAGAAGAAGCAGATAACTCCAACTACTTCTCCTGAAGAGAAAAGAGGAACCCCGCATGCGGCAGAGAAGCCGTGATTTTTTTGCAGTATCTGGTCCAATTCTTCTTTTTTCCAGAAAAGTAATTCTTCTTCAATCTTTTTCCCATAAATCCCATCATTCATCTGAAGAATTTCCAAATCTTCTAACTTCTTAAAAACTGCTCCACAGAATTCTTTAGGAATGATTTGAGCAGATTTATGAATTTCATCTTTATGTCTGGAAGTAAGCCAAAGTTCCGCAAAACCTGCACCATTATAAGTACATAAGCGCTGCATCATTTGGGAGAAGCCGTTGTCAAGCGTCTCGCAATCTTGCAAATCTGCTTTTATTCCGGTTAAAAGAGAACTTTGTTCCTGCCTGTTCTGCTCTTCGGTAATATCCTGCAGAGCCCCTACCAGTCTTAGAGCTCTGCCATTTTTGTCTCTAATAATGAATGCCCGGTTAGAAACAGAGGCTACAGAGCCATCTGCCCTCATGTACCTGTATTTTTCTTTCCATACCTGTGAATTTTTATCATTAATGGTTGTCATCAGCGATTCAAAAACTGCATATGTATCTTTAGTGTATATTTTTGAAAGGTTATGAGCATCTGTAAGGTTAAAGCAAAATGTATTTTCTTTATATCCGAAAATTTTATTATAACCCTCTCCCCAATATATCTTATTCTTTAAAAGATCCAGATCCCAAAGTGCATCATTGGTGGCTTTTTTAGCCAAACGATAACGCTCATTGGTTTTTTCCAGCTCTTCTTTTTGTAAATATTCTGTTGTAATATCACGGGAATTAACCACAATTCCTTTTACTGCAGGATCCTCGCTTAAATTAGTGGCAATAGTTTTAAACCATCTCCAATTGCCTTGGGCATCCCTGAATCTATATGGAAGCGGGTGTATCTGCTTTGTTTTTTTTAGTTTTTCAAACTCTGTAAACAGGCGGGATTTATCTTCAGGATGAAGAAAATCAAAAGCATTTTTTCCAATTAATTCAGAGGTGGGTATTCCAAGAATCCTACCTGCGCTTTCACTTGAAAAGATAAAATTTGCCTCTTCGTCCAATACCGATATAAGGTCGGAAGCTTCCTGTACAAGTGCTTCGAACCTCTTGTTATGCTCCTCCAGTTTTTTTTGCTGATTTACCTTTTCAGTAACATCCATAATAACGCCATCAAAATATAAAAGCTCACCATTAGTTGAATAAACTCCGGTACCCTGTTCTTCTACCCAAACAAGTTTTCCCTTGGCATTTTGAATACGGTAATTTAAAGTGAAAAAGTTTTTTTCTTTTATTTCATTGAGAGCTTTATAGGTGCTTTGGATATCGTCGGGATGAATTATACTAGCATAAGTTCTTCGCCTGTTTTCAAGGAAATCTGAAGCCGGATATCCAGTAAGATCCTCCACTTTATCGTTCAGGAATTTCATGGTCCATTGCTTATCTACCTTACAACGATATGTAACTCCCGGAATATTCTTTACAAGATTGTGCAGATAATTCTGTGCTTTTGCTTCTTTATTCTTTTCCTGCATATTTCTGGTAACATCTTCTATAGTCAACAGTATAGCCGAAGTATCTGAAATTGCCTGTATCTCGATTTGATAATAATGACTGGTAAGAATTCCTTTTGAATTCCTGACATTCGCCGGGCAGGAAATTTTTGTGGAACTTTCTGAATTAATTGTTTGATGACATGAATTGAAAATCAGGTCACGATTTTGCTGAAAACAAGGTAATTTATCCGCCAGGTCTTTAGAGAATAAATTTTTGCCAGTTGCCTGGGTTTTATCTAAACTGAAGAGCGAGGAAAATTTCTTATTAAAGAGATTTATAAAAACACTATCATCTCTAAAGTCAAGAATAACCGATGCTACAGGAAATAGCTCGAATACATTTCTCAATTTTTGTTTCATTCGCCCAACTTCAGTTACAATTCTCTTGAGAACTCCTGCAAAAAGTAGTTTCTTGTTTAAGAGATTTTTAACAAAGAAACAAAAATTTTAGTTTTATCTGTATTTTATCCTGCTTTTAGTAGCTCTTGTGGAGATGATTTTTGTCTGATATAAATCTACGGGATCTTTTATCTTGAAGCAATTCAAATATTTATAAACATAACATATTGTAAATAAGTGGTTTATTTATTATTATTACATACTTAAAAGCTGAAGAAATGGTTTAAATAAAGTTCTGTAATATGGATAATTTACTTACATTTTATTATTAATCGCAGGAAATTTCTTCTTTACAATAAAAAATTTAAGTATCAAATCATATTGTTATTCCTAAACCATTTTATGGCGTCATCTACGGCATTTTCTATAGGCTGATATTTTAAGCCCAATTCCCGTTGGGATTTATCGCCGGAATAATAATTGGAAACACAAAGGATTTTCATATTAACAGATGATAGAGATGTTTTTATCTTTAAAAGTCTCAGAATATCCCCTGCATGACCCGTAAGCAAGAGTAAGTTCTTTGGGATTTTCAGCATCAGCATTTTTTTCTTGTTGCCCCGTCTTTTTAGTAATGTAAAGAAATCTTTATAACTCATATTGCTGTTGGCCAGAAGGTAAGCCTCTCCCGGTCTGCCGTTCTCCAGGGCGGAAAGAATTCCTTTGGCAGCATCGCGTACATCTACAAAATTCTTTCCACCGGGTGGAAAAAAAACCACTCTTTTATTCAATCCCATTAAAATAATCTGGCCTGAACTCGGTTTGGAGTCATACGGGCCCAGCATAAAAGTAGGATTAACCCTGATTATATCTATTTTTTCAGAATAGGACAGCAGCTTTTCTTCCGCTTCTGTTTTGCTCTTTGGATAAAAGGCATCGGTAAAGGGAGGTTTCGGAGGATTTTCTTCAGTACCCGGGTTATTGATATCTCCGTAGCCCATAGTATTGGCAGAACTCACGTAAATAAATTTTTGGACGTTTAGCTTTACGGCTGCTTTAACCATGTTCACGGTACCAGTAACATTGACTTTGTGATAAACGTTGTACTCAAGAATATTCTGGGCAGTAAGAGCGGCAATATGTACCACGGCATTACAATCCACCATGGCTTTTTCTACTGCCGTAAAATCGAGAATATCAGCTTCAACCAGTTCGAGGTTGGGATGAGATTTCAGCAGAAATTTTTTCTTATCCCGTATAAGTCCTTTTACGAAATATCCTTTTTTTAAAAAAAGATCAATGGTATTTGTTGCCAGAAGACCGTTTGCGCCGGTAATTAAAACTTTCATCGTTCAGCTACTTCTTTTTTAGCAGATTTGCTTAAAATGGCTGATTTTATGGAAACAGGTAATACATGCAGCAGGAACCATCCCAGCCGATGCGCCCAGTTTAGCTTTATCACTTTTTTCCTCCTGAACATTTGATCCAAAGATATTCTGGCGATCTCACCGGGAGGTATAAGAAGTACTCTGGCACCCAGTCCCTGTTTGTCAATCCTGGAGGAAACATCGCCGTTGGTCTTTATGGGGCCTGGGTTAAGGACACTAAATGAGATAGGATCTTCAGCAAATTCATTTTGCAGGCTTCGCGTAAAACTATAAACATATGCTTTGGAGGCCGGATAGACGGTTTTGTAGGCAATAGGACTAAGGGCAGCCATACTGGACACGTTAAGCACATATGATTTTTTTCTCTCAAGAAGATTTGGCAGGAGCTGGTGAGTAATTATAGAGGTCGCCTTCACGTTTAAATCCAGCATTCGTTCAATGTAACCGGTATCAGCATCTAAAAAATGCTTATTCCCTCCAAACCCAACATTATTAATGAGGATGGAAATTTTGAAATTATTATTTATCCAGGAAGTGAATTCAAGTACATTTTCTTTTTTGGTAAGATCTGTTTCCCTGTAATGCGCCTCACAACCCAGGTCTTTTATTTCATTTGCCAGGTTTGGAAGCCCTTCTCCAGGCAAACTGGTAAGTATTATGTTCACATTTCTTCTTGCCAGCTCAAGGGCAAACGCTTTTCCAAGTCCCTGGCTGGACCCTGTAACCACAGCAAAAACCGCTTTGTTGTTATGCTTCATTAGTTTTAGTAGTTGTCTGGTTGAGATTAATGAAAACAGCAACCTAATTAAAATTAAAGAATGCTTTATTGTTATTCCTTAAATATTCTATAAACAAATCTGGATAAACTCCATTTCTGAATATCAAAATAGCCATTATTAGATGCTTTATCTAAAAGTTGGCAAAAATAGCACCTTATTCTTGAGGTATAATAATATTCGTAGTAACAAATTTAATTTGATTCTTATGTTTTCCACAATTAAGAGGGCGTCATTAGTATCTTAAATAGGTAATTTTAATTAAATAGCTGCTTATATTAATGAAAATATAAAAGCTTCTGATATAATTTTTTCATGCCTTTAAAAATGACTTAAAAATCTTAGTTTTGATTCTGAATTGAAAACTCTGAAGACACTATTTCTGCATGAAAGCCAAGACCAATTACGTAATAGATTTTGACAGTACATTTACACAGGTAGAAGCCCTGGATGTGCTGGGAGAAATTTCTCTGGAAAATGATAAAAATAAAGATCAGCTTTTAAAGGATCTAAAATCCCTGACCGATCGTGGTATGGGAGGAGGATTGGCTTTCAGAGATTCCCTCAAGCAACGCCTTGACTTGCTGAAAGCAGAAAAGAGTCATCTAGAACCTCTTATTGAAAAGCTAAAAGGAAAGGTTTCTTCCTCTTTTGTTCGAAATGAAGAGTTTTTTAAAGAAAACCGCGATCATATATTTATCATCAGTAATGGTTTTAAAGAATTTATTGTTCCCATTGTTTCTGAATATGGCATAAAGCCTGAAAATGTGTTTGCAAATACTTTTATTTTTGATGATGCCGGTAAGGTAACAGGTTTTGATACCAATAATGTTTTGTCTTCCAATAACGGGAAAGTTGAACAATTAAAATCCCTTGAGTTAAAAGGTGATGTTTTTGTTATTGGTGACGGCTATACAGATTATGAAATTAAAGCAGCAGGCCTTGCCAATAAATTCTATGCTTTTACTGAAAATGTAGAAAGAGACAATGTGCTTCAAAAGGCCGATCATATCACTCCCAGTTTAGACGAATTTTTATACCTCCATAAAATGAATAAAGCTATTTCTTATCCCAAAAACAGGATTAAAGTATTACTTCTTGAAAATGTGCATGAAGATGCCGTGGCCATTATGAAAAATGAAGGTTACAATGTTTCAACCTATGCAGGGGGAATGGATGAGGATGAACTGGCAGAAAAAATAAAAGACGTTTCCGTTCTTGGAATCCGCTCTAAAACCCAGCTTACCAAAAAGGTACTGGATAATGCGCAGCGACTTATTGCGGTGGGTGCTTTTTGCATAGGTACCAACCAAATAGATTTAGATGAATGTCTTAAGAAAGGAGTGGCTGTTTTTAATGCACCTTACAGTAACACTCGTTCTGTAGTAGAACTGGCCATTGGCGAGATTATCCTGCTTATGCGTAACCTGCCGGACCGAATTGCCGAAATGCACAAGGGAAAATGGAATAAATCTGCCAGTGGTAGTTTTGAAATACGCGGGAAGAAACTGGGTATTGTTGGTTATGGTAATATTGGCGCACAACTTTCAGTAGTAGCCGAGGCAATTGGTTTTGATGTTTATTATTATGATCTGGTTGAAAAACTGGCACTGGGGAATGCCACTAAGTGCAGTAGCCTTCAGGAACTTTTAGAAACAGTAGATATTGTAACGCTTCATGTAGACGGAAGGAAAGAGAATAAAAAGATTATTGGAGAGGAACAATTTCAGCAAATGAAAGAGGGTTCTTACTTTCTAAATTTAAGCAGGGGCCAGGTGGTTGATGTAGAGGCGCTTAGCAGGCATATTTCTTCCGGAAAAATAAAAGGAGCCGGTGTAGATGTTTACCCGAAGGAGCCAAAGACAAATGATGATTCCTTCGAGTCTGAACTTTGCGGTTTGCCAAATGTAATTTTAACTCCGCACATAGGAGGAAGCACACAGGAAGCACAGGAAAATATAGGAAATTTTGTTCCGGGAAAAATAATAGAATACATAAATACCGGGGGAACTACAAATTCTGTAAATTTCCCTAACCTGCAATTGCCAACATTAGAGAATGCACACAGGTTAATTCATATTCACCATAATAAGCCGGGGATTATTGCTCATATCAACAGAATCCTGGCTGATAATAATATCAATATAGTAGGGCAGCATCTTAAAACCAATGAAACAATTGGTTATGTGATCACCGATATTGATAAGGCATATGATGCTGAAGTGATTAAGGAATTAAAAAGTATTCAGGGCACAATTAAATTCCGTGTACTGTACTAAGTAGCGGCCGCATGAATTCTAATATTCGCTGAATCAAACTTGTGTTAAAAATTTGATTTGAGAACGTCTTTTTGTATTCTTTTATGAGATTTAAAAGAAGAAAGAATGGCCGAATTAAATCCACAAAATTCATATCCGCCCTTTGAGGAAAAACTGAACATTATTTCCCACGGCTTAGGCTTTGCAATGAGTATTCTGGGGCTGGTACTGTTAATCCTCAGGGCAAATGATTATGGGGAAACAGTGCACCTGGTGAGCATCTTAATTTTTGGAGCCAGTATGGTATTGCTATATGCGGCTTCTACATTTTATCACAGTGCACGAGGAAAAAAACTTAGGTACAGATTAAATATTTTAGACCATTCCTCTATTTATATTCTTATTGCCGGCACTTATACACCTTTTGCGTTGGTAACGCTGAACGGCACTGCCGGTTGGATTATTTTTGGAGTGGTTTGGGGAATGGCATTTCTGGGGGTAATTCTTAAACTTTTTTTTACCGGCAGGTACCAGACTTTTTCCACTATAATGTATGTGCTAATGGGTTGGGTAATTGTTTTTGCCGTAAAGCCCCTGGTGGAAAATCTTAGTGTTAATGGACTAATATGGCTCTTTGCCGGTGGAATTTCCTATACTATAGGTGCAGTATTATTTAGCCTGAACAGGCTAAAATTTAATCATGCCATCTTTCATATTTTCGTCCTGTTTGGTACATTTTGCCATTTTCTTTCTATTTATTATTACGTCCTACCTTCAGAATAAATTTAAATAAAACTTATCGAGGTCAATGCTAGCTTCATATTGCATTGTTGTTAATCCTATGGAAGTCAGTTGAGCCTAGTCTAATTTATCTTACTCTTTCTCCCAACTTTCTCCTCTATACTGGTTTTACGCATAAAATATTTAGACAATCACAGAACATCAATTAATATCAGGCTTCGAATCACCCCCTAACTTCCAGGCTGCTATATCCCTGCCCGTTTCTTTTTAGCTGAATTTGTGTGGCAATTCGCTCCTTCAGAGAATCCACATGGCTTATAATGCCGATGGTTTTAGAGGATTCAGCCTGTAATTTTTCCAGTGTATCCAGGGTTTGGTCAAGAGTTTCAGGATCCAGAGTGCCAAAGCCTTCATCAATAAAAAGGCTGTTGATTTCAACATTTCTGGAAGCAAGATCAGAGAGTGCCAGGGCCATACTCAGGCTCAGGATAAAAGTCTCGCCGCCGGAAAGCGTTTTAACCGATCTTCTTTGTCCGCCCATGTGTTCGTCTACGGCCACCAGTCCGTCATCTTCCTCTTCAGCCGGCTTATCTATACTATAACGGTCACTAAGATCTTTAAGCCGGATATTTGCCAGGTGGAGGAGTTGCGTAAGACTGAGGTCCTGCGCAAAATCATTAAAGTTTTTACCCCGGGAATCGCCAATAAGCTCATTTAACAGCCGCCATCTTCTGGTTTTTTTCTCTTTTTCTGCAATTTGGCTGTTCAGCTGACTTAGACGCGCGAGGTTATCATCATGATTTTTGAGCAGCCTGTGGATTTCCTTACATTCTTCGCTTATATTTTTGAATTTTTCCTTTTGTGCCTCCAGATCTTCCTGCAGGATATATTTTTCTTTTTCCACATCCAGTTGTTTGGCTGTTTCAAGCTGCGAATGGAGCAATTTTAAAGTAGTTGCGGTATTATCTATCTGTTTCCGGATAGTTTCCCTCTCACTGCGCAAAGCATTACATTCTGCATCCGGCATTAGAGCGGCAAAGGCTTCAGCAATATTTTTAAATCCCTGTTTGGCAATTTTGGAGGAGAGATCATCTTGCAGCTTTTCTTTTGATGCTTCTTTCTCTTCTGAAATTTTTCTTATTTCTTTTGCCCGCTCTTTAATGTTTTTCTGCGCGGCACAAAGGTTTATCCAGCTGTTCTGCAGTTGCTGGCAATCTCTCTGAATATTATTTCCTGTATAAAGCAGCGATAATGCCTCTTTTAGTTCTTTCCCATCGTTCAGTATTTCCTGAAGGCTTTTTAGCAGGGGAAGACCGGCGGCTATAGCTTGCAGCTGTTTTTGATTTTGTATAAAATCTTCTAAAGTCTGCAATTGATGCTCAATGGAATTACTGACTTTTTCCCAGCCGGCAATATGGTCTGCCTGTTGAAATTCAGCATATTTTTTTGAGAATTCTGCCTCTTGCTCATCTGCAGCCTTTTGAAGTCGAAGGGAATGTTCATACAATTCTTTTAGTCGCCCGGTAACATTTTTAAGGTTAAGGCTGGAAATTTGCAAATTTTGGTTCCATTCCTGGAGCAGTGTTTCAGTCTTTGTTATTTCCTGGTCTTGTGCAGGGTCTTTTTCTGGCAGCCCTTCGGCAAAAGGATGATGTAAGGCACCACAAAGTGGACAGGCTTCTCCTTCTTTTAAATTGTGGCGGTGCTCTTCCAGACTGGCGCGCAACATCTGGTTTTCTTTTTTCAGATTGAGGTTTTCCAGCTTATTTTTATGTACAGTCACCTGTTGCCCTGCATTCTTTATCTCTTCCGGTAAGCTTTCCAGCTGTGGCTGCAGTTTATCTTTTTCAATTTCTAGTTTATTCTTTTCTTCTGAAGTTTTTTCAATGCTGAAAAAATCCCGGGTGGCTTCCCGGGCCAGTTTTAATTTTTGCTGAAGTTGTTCCTTTTGAACTTGTGGATGATCCAGGTCTAAACCTGATAAAGCCTCTCGCAGATCTGCTGATTTTTGTAATGTTTTATGTTGAAGATCTTTTAACTGAATTTCATTCTCCGGCAGCTTACGTTCATTTAATTCAAATGGCAATTCTTTTACTTCTGGAAGAAGTTCTGTTTTTCTGAAATTATATTCATTAAGCTTGCTTTTCCTTTTTTCCTGTATTCCAAGAATTTTATCTCTGAAATCCTGAAGTTTTTCCTCAAGGTTTTGAGTATTTACATCAGCATGTATTAAGGCGGAAACTTTATTTTGCAGCTTTTCAATACCGGCGGAATTTTCAGATGCTCTCTTTTTATTGTTGCTGAATTCTTTTTCAAGGTTCTCCAGTTCGTTCTTCAGTAAATTCCACGACCTTAGTTCATCTGAAAAATCCTGCACTTTTTCATGCTGTTTTAAAGGAAAACCATGTTCTTTTTCAAAGGTTTTCAACTTTTGATCTGCATTATATTTTTGTTTTTCCAGCCGCAGAATTTCCTGTTGTTGTTTTTCTATATTTTCTTTTAGTTCCAGTGCTTTTCGCAAATGCTCAATTTGCTTTTCAAAGTTTTCACAAGCCAAAGTTTTTTGATTATAAAGAAGCGCTTGCTCCTTTAGCATTTCCTCTTCCAGCAGGTTTTGCCGAATGATTTTTATTTCATTCTGCTGTGCTTCAATATCCCGGTTGACTTCTTTATTTTTTTCAAAGGCCCTTATTCCTAGCTGTCTGTAAATCCCGGTACCGGTGATTTTTTCCAGTAGTTCACCACGCTCATCCTTTTTTGCTCTTAAAAACTGGGCGAATTCTCCCTGCGCCAGCAATACCGATTTGATAAACTGGTCATAATTCAACCCTATAAGCGCTTCATTTTTTGAGGGAACATCAGATTTTTTTAAATCAATAACCGAGTTGGATGCTACATCATAAATTTCCATCTCATAATCCCTCAGATTATTGTTGCGGTTGGTGGAAATACTCCATTGGGAGGCAAAGATCCCGGATTTACTTTTATAGGTTACCCGTGCAAAGGCTTCTTTTTGATTACGGGTAAGAATAGCTCCTTTGGAAATTATTTCACCTTTACTGATTTTTCCCAATCGCGGCACCTGATTAAATAGCGCAAGTGAAATTACATCAAGAATGGTGCTTTTGCCGCTACCAGTGGGGCCTGTGATAGCAAAAAGGGAACTGCCGGTAAATGGAGCCGCTGTAAAATCTATAAGATGTTTTCCCTTTAAGGAATTGATATTTTGAAATTCTATCTTTAAAATCTTCATTCTTATGCGTTTTCACTTTGCTCAACTTCCTGCAGGAGTTCATCAAATGCTGCCATCAGGTCAGTTTGAGTTTTAGTATCGTATTGCTGCTTTTCTATTAGTTGTGAAAAAATTTCTTTGGGAGTAAGGTCTTCCAACTGCCGGGAACTTTTATACAATTCGGTTGTACCTTTGGTATGCTGCAGGAAAGTAGCGCGATGTTTTACGATTTCATATCCTGGTTTTTGAAAACCCGAAATCAGCTCATCCAGTTCGTAAATTTTCTGGGCATTATATACTTCCTCCTGCAATTCAACTTCAATTAAGGAATCCAGTTCATAATGGTCTTCCAGATTGCCCAATTTTATCTTTAACTCTTCAATGTTTCCGCTAATTTTCAGGAGTTTTCTAAAAACCGGAACAGGAATACTTTCCGGTGTCCAGCCATTTTCAGAATTAAGAACAAGTACTCGCTTTTCATCTTTGCGTTCACTAAAGGAAAGCCGGATAGGAGAACCGCTGTAGTAAGCAGGTACCTGGGCTGTTACTTTTTGGGGTTTATGAATATGGCCCAGTGCAATATAATTAAAGTATTCTCCAAACTGGCGGGCATTAAAGGCAGCCTGATTCCCAATCTGGATATCCCTTTCGCTTTCTGAAGTTTCCGAGCCAGCAGCGAAAAGGTGCCCCATGGCAATAACGGGAACTCCGGGGTATTTATTTTTGCAAATTCCGGCCGCTTGCTCAAAGGTGCTTTGAATGCCTTTACGGATTGCCTGCATCCGGTCTTCATAAGTAAATCCTTCCGAAGCACTTCTAAGGTCAGAATCACGCAAATAGGGGATAGCGGCTATTATAAGTTCAATTTTTCCATTTTTCGAAACAGGGATGATACAATCTTCTTTATTTTCTGGAAGCCCGCCAATTACATGCATTTTTAGTTCTTTCAGGATCTCTTTTGGTGCATCGAGCATGGCCGGGGAGTCGTGGTTACCTCCTGTAAGGATAATTTCACAATCCAGCTTTCGAAGCTGCATTAAGGCTTTATAATATTGTTTACGGGCTTCTGATGAGGGGTTGGCCAAATCAAAAACGTCTCCCGAAATAATTAAAAGATCAATAGATTTTTGAGCAATACATTTACAGAGCCAATTTATAAAAAGATCAAAATCTGCATATAAATCATGTTTATGCAATTTTTTGCCGATGTGCCAGTCGGCAGTATGAAGAATTTTCATTTTTTCCGCTTGGGTTTATAAAAGTGTAATTGAAATGGAAAGATATTATTTATATGTGGTTCTATAAAAAAGAGCGTCTGGAAAAGCAGTTCATAATTTAATATAAATGCAACAAAGCTTTATGCTCTATTTAACTGAAATCGAAGTAATTCATAATTAGCTTTATACTACAATCAATAAATAATTACAAGTTATGAAGAATCTAAAAGATTTATTTGAACACCAGTTAAAAGACCTATACAGTGCAGAGTCACAGTTACTTGAAGCGCTGCCGAAAATGGCGAAAAATGCAAGCGACAGTGAATTGAAAAAAGCATTTGAAAGCCATCTTGAAGAAACTAAAAAGCAGAAGAAAAGGCTTGAAGAGGTTTGTGATGAATTAGGTATCAAACCTACCGGCGAAAAATGTAAGGCGATGGAAGGTCTTATTAAAGAAGCTGAATCCTTTTTGAAAGAAGATGCTGAAGATGATGTACGGGACGCAGGATTAATTGCAGATGCGCAAAGAGTTGAACATTATGAAATTTCTGGTTATGGTACCGTTATTAGATATGCCAAGGAATTAGGACATGATGGCCTTGCGAAGAAGCTCCATGAAACTCTGGAGGAAGAATATGGTGCAGATGAAAAACTGAATAAACTGGCAGAAAGCAGATTGAACCGGGAGGCGAAGTAAATCTGCAAATAATTGTCCGGAAAGAGGTCTTTGGCAGCAAGAAAATGCTGGTATAAAAAGACTGTTTCCGGACAGTTTTTTATAGAAGAGAGAATGTTAATTAATTAGGAAGTGTTTAAATTATGCAAGTGGCGTAATTTTCATCCTGATTTGCATTTTTTTGAAACGATATGTTAAAAATTAGAGGGGAACTTAATTTTCCAGGTATCCAGCGACAAATTACAATGGGAATTTTACAAAGAGGAAAAAAATTAGGTGTGAAATTAATGAAATTTTCATTTTTTGCACCGTCTCACTGGGGATAACGTTAGGATCTGCATCTTTTAAGATAGTGAAGATGAAACTAAATTAACATTTAATTAACTATATATTTTATTTTTTAACACAATTAGGTAGGATGTGTTTTTTTAGTGGATAATCGGAATATAAGATTTCATAAGCTTTTTATAGCATCGCCCGGAACTTTATCTTTTTAGTAATATAATTTCCAATAAGATATTGTGGTTAAAAAAGTTAAAATACTAAACATTTGGCTTCTTTGAGGGTAAATTTCAATATTGAATTATTCCAATAACAGGAGTATTAACCACCGAAGAAATTTAAAGCCATGGAATGTTATGAAAAGACCATTAGGATTTTGGTTAAGTTGAGATCCAGAAGCCTGGCACATCAAAAAGATTATCAACACATAGCGTATCACACTAAAAAGCTGATGACAAAATCTTTCTTTTTGAAGCTTTCAAAATATAAGAAAGATTGTGCAGCAGAATTCAAAAAGGAAATCGAAAGGCTGCAGAATGAATTAAGACTGGATGAAGGAGTTATGCTCGATGAAAATTTAATGGAAAAATGTACCCCGTTGTTTCATGTCTCACGGTATGAAAAGCATGGGCTCTTTAAGGAATGCTACAGGAGGGAAAAGAGAAGTTTTCAGTTTTACAATTGTGCATTATCCCAGGTTAATGGCGGAAGTACACGTGAATTGTTACTTTCTCACAAGCACAGGATTTATTTGTGTTTAAGGGAATTAAAGTGCATGGGAATAAGGATATATGAAGTAGAAGATGAAGCCAATGAGGTTTCATTTAATGTTGAAAATGAGGTAGAATCTTAATCCCATTAAAAAAGATTGTCAAAGGCCTGTTCTAAATATAACAGGCTTTTGGCTTTTATAATTTTAACTAAAAATATAATTTAAATGGTTCAAGGGTCTTTATGGAATTCGTATTCAAATAAAAATGTTTCTTATCCCGCACTTAAGGGTGATATTGCCGTGGATGTAGCAATAATAGGTGGTGGAATTACCGGTATAACGAGCGCCCAGTTGCTTGTGGAAAGGGGTTATAAGGTTGCTGTTCTTGAAGCAAAAAGTATAGGAAAAGGTACCACTGGGCATAGTACAGGTAATCTGTATGTAATTATTGATGAATTGCTAAGTAAGTTAAAGTCCAAATATGATGGAAAGGTGGTGGAAAGAGTTATTTCCTCCCGTTTGGAAGCTTTTAAAAAAATTGAACAGAATGTAAAAAACTTTCAAATTGATTGTGATTATAAGAAGCAACCATTATTTCTGTTTGAAGATGCCAACACTTTTAAAATTCTGGAAGAAAAAAAAGTAGCCAAAGAAATTGATCTTGCCTTTTTTGAACTTTCAGAAGCCTTTCCTTTTATACACGATGATGGAATGAGGCTTGATGATCAGGCACAGTTTAATCCTTTACTATACATCCAGGGCCTGGCAGGGGCACTTGATGGTGAAAATTGTCAGATTTATGAAGAGACCTGTGTAAGGGCAGTCGAAGAAGAAGAAAATCGAATCCTGTTACATACGCCGGAGGCTATAGTTTCTGCTAAACATGCTATCCATGCCACTCATACGCCAAAAGGGCTGGAAATTCAGTATCATACCACACTAGGGCCTTACAGGGAATATGGTGTTGCGGCCAGATTGAAATCCAATGAATATCCCGAAGGTATCTTCTGGGGATATTACGATAACAAAAAATATTCGATACGATCTTATTCCCGTGGGAACGATAATTTTCTTTTGGCAGTTGGAAGTCCTCATAAAGTAGGGCAGGCCAAAGACAATCAGGCGCATGTGGAAGACCTTAAAAATTTTGTGGAAAGTAGATTTAATGTAGCCGAATTTACCCATGTATGGGGTGGGCAAAATTATAAACCTGCCGATTTACTACCATACATAGGACGGAAAAAAACAAATTCCCGCGAATTAGTTGCCACCGGTTTCTCTACAGACGGCCTGGTTTATGGTACTTTGGCTGCAATAATTTTGGCAGATAAGGTGGAGGATAAATTTAATCCTTATGAGGATCTATACGAAGCTTCACGCCATAATCCGGCAAAGGCTGCAGGTAAATTTATAAAGGAAAATGCGAATGTAGCCGGAGAATTATTTAAAGATCTTACTTTTAAAGGAGATGATAAAGACCTGGTAGAAATCCTACCTGGTGAGGCAGCTGTAATAGTCCGTGATGGTAAAAAGCTCGCTTTATATAAAGAAAATGACGGTAAATTAAGTATTCTTTCAGCCTTATGCACTCATATGGCCTGTGAAGTGCATTGGAATAATGTAGAAAAAAGCTGGGACTGTCCCTGTCATGGGAGTAGGTTTGATACTTCAGGCGAAGTAATAGAAGGCCCGGCGTTTAATGCCTTGAAAAAAATAGAAATTAATAAATAATAAGATTATGGAGGAGAGGATGAAGCAAAGCGATGATAGTAAGTTTATCCCTATGACTTCTTTTAGAAGTGGAAAAGGAAATGAAATTCAGAATGATGTCTATTACTATACTAATCAGATTGTAAATATCGTCATGATTGGCAAAAATGGTGAAGATGACTGGATATTAATAGATGCTGGAATGCCGAAATCGGGAAAGGAGATAGTAGAAGTTGCTGAAAAACGGTTTGGCAAAGATACCAGGCCTAAGGCAATTATTCTTACTCATGGGCATTTTGATCATGTAGGCAGCCTGGTTTATTTAATTGATAAGTGGAATGTGCCTGTTTATGCCCACCCGCTGGAATTTGGTTATCTCACGGGAGAGAAAAGATATCCTGAGCCAGATTCTTCAGTAGAGGGCGGATTATTGGCTAAAATTTCATCGGTTTATCCGCATGAATCTATAAATGTAAATTCGGCACTCAGGGAATTACCGGAAGATGGTACGGTTCCCCACTTACCGGAATGGAAATGGATCCATGTTCCCGGACATGCACCAGGACAGGTCGCATTCTTCCGTGAAGAGGATAAAACTTTAATAGCGGCAGATGCTTTTGTAACGGTAAAACAGGATTCTTTTTATAAAGTACTTGTTCAGAAAAAAGAAGTAAATGGTCCACCAGTTTACCTTACTACTAACTGGGAGCGTGCCGGAGAATCTGTTGATAAATTGCAAAAGCTCCACCCAAGAGTTGCTGTAACAGGTCATGGAGAAGCTATAAGTGGTGAGGAACTGGATTGGGGTCTCAGGAATTTAAGGATGAATTTTAAAGAGGTTGCTGTACCTGCTCATGGAAAATTTGTACGAAATGAAAATAAAAAGTGTTTTTTTAGAGGTACACAATAATTAAAATGCATTTCATTTAACTTTTTATTAAGGGTTTAAAATAATATAAACAGCAGCAATCACAATGGAACCAGGGGGTTCTGCTATTTTCATCTTCTATTGGACCTATTTATATTAAGAAATCTTTAAAAAGGGTTTAGTAGTATTTATTACTGTTCTACCTTAAATTTGGTTGTTAAAGAAGATCAATTGTTCCGGAGCACGAGGAATTTCTGGTGTTAAGCAGTTTCTTTCGGTTCGGGGGATTTTAGATTTTAAGGTAATGGAAAAGCAAATCATGTATTTCCAGATATTCCCCTTGCCTGAAATCTTTAGTCATAGCAGCTCTTAATTATATTAAAAAAATTTGATGCAGACAGGGAATTCATTGAAAAACATCTTTATAACCGGTGGGGCCAGCGGAATTGGTTATTCTATTGCCAGAAAATTTTCTTCAGAAAATTATAAGGTAGGTATAGCCGATATAGTGCAACCGGAGCATGAGGAAAAAGATATTTTTTTCAGCAGGGCAGATGTCACTAATCCGGTTGATATAGATCGCTTATATAAGGAAGTGGTTGAATCTATAGGTCATCCTGAAGTATTGGTGCTTAATGCCGGAAGAGGAATACAGGAGAAATTAACCGAAGGCGACCCCGAAAAATGGCAGCAGGTAATCAATTTAAACCTTATGGGTAACCTTAGGTGTATTAGAGCTTTTGTTCCGGATATGATGAAGAAAAAACGGGGACATGTGATTTTTATATCTTCGGTTTCTGCCAATCAACCACATCCTGCTGGTGGAATTTACGCCGCTTCAAAAACTGCGCTGGAAGTTATTGCGAAAACGCTCCGGCTGGAGACGCTTCCTCACGTAAAAGTAACTGTAGTAAGTCCTGGAATAACCGATACAAAGTTTTTTGAAAATCAAATTTCTGGATTCACCACAGTGGAAAATCTGGAAATGGGAGCCATAGGCCCGGAAGAAATTGCTGATGATGTTTTTTATGCGGTAAGCAGAAAAAATGGAAGATGCATCAATAAAATAGTAACACGACCACTAAAACAAAATTTCTAATTAACCAATTTTAATAAATGAGTAAAAAGATTTTAATAACCGGAGGAGCAGGATTTATAGGCTCACACCTTGCAGATGAACTTTTAGATCAGGGTTACGAGGTGAGAGTGCTGGATAATCTTTCTGAACAGGTGCATGGCAAAGACAGGAAAAAACCATCTTATCTAAATCCGCAGGTAGAGCTTGTAATTGGTGATGTTAGGGATAAAGAAGCTGTTGAAAAGGCTCTTGAAGGGGTGGATGCTGTTTTTCATCTGGCCGCTATGGTGGGAGTGGGACAGAGCATGTATCAAATTAGGGATTATACTGCTGTGAACAATCTGGGTACGGCTACTCTTCTGGAAGCACTAATCAATAAGCCTGTTGAGAAACTTGTAGTGGCATCAAGTATGAGTATTTATGGAGAAGGGCTTTATAAGGATGAGGATGGAAATCATGAAATGGAATGTGAGCGTGATATAAATGATCTTAAAAATGACAGGTGGGAAATGTATAAGAATGGGAAAGAACTTAATCCTGTTCCAACACCTGAAGGGAAAAAGCCAAATCTAGCTTCGGTTTATGCACTTTCCAAATATGATCAGGAGAGGTTAAGTCTTATTTCGGGAAAAGCTTATAATATTCCCACTACGGCGCTCCGTT
The DNA here is from genome assembly GCF_031846585.1 of Autumnicola musiva. NCBI lineage: Bacteria > Pseudomonadati > Bacteroidota > Flavobacteriia > Flavobacteriales > Flavobacteriaceae > Autumnicola > Autumnicola musiva. Next base: position 69,438 of record NZ_JAVRHK010000005.1, on the reverse strand, counting down.
TTTTCAACGTTTATGGCACCAGGCAGGCATTATCTAATCCCTATACCGGTGTTCTGGCAATTTTTGCTTCCCGTCTTCTGAATAATAATTCACCCATGATATTTGAAGATGGAAAACAAAAAAGGGATTTTATACATGTTAAAGATGTGGCAAGAGCTTGCCGGCTTGCAATGGAAACTCCTGGGGCAACCGGAGAAGTTCTGAATATTGGTAGTGGCAATCAATATACCATTACACATATTGCCGATAAACTTGCGGCAGTTATGGGCAAAGAAATTTCCCCTGAAATTACCGGTAAATACCGCATTGGAGATATTCGCCACTGTTTTGCTGATACCAGTAAGACAAAACAAATTTTAGGTTTTGAACCTGAAATTCAATTTGAAGAAGGACTTTTTGAACTGGCCGAATGGCTTAAAGATCAAATTGCCACCGATAATGTGAGCAAGGCGAGCAATGAACTTTCTTCAAGAGGATTAACTGTATAAAACCAACCCGCTATGCAAAAGAAAAATGATACTCATACCCCTGTCTTAGGAATTCTTGAATGGTTCAGGCCGGGAGAATATCAGGAAGTAGAGAATACCATAGAAGATCTCAAAAGGCTTAATATTTCACATTTACGCACCGGGGTTTCATGGGCAGATTGGTATGTTGAAGGAACTGAAGAGTGGTATGACTGGTTGTTCGAAACACTTAGCAAGCATGTGGAAATTCTGCCATGTTTTCTTTATACCCCGCCTTCTATAGGTGAAGCACCAAAAACTTCTTCCCCGCCAAAATATCTTAAGTCTTATGCTGATTTTATTGATCTCATGATCAATAAATACGGGCAATACTTTGAATGGGTTGAACTTTGGAATGAGCCAAATAACAAGGTGGAATATGATTATACTATGGATTTCTCCTGGCATAAATTCACCAAGATGATGGATATGGCTGCTTACTGGGCAAAGGAGAAAGGTAAAAAAACGCTCCTTGGCGGCATGAGTCCAATAGATCCAAACTGGCTGCAGATGATTGCTGAAAGAGGAACCCTGGAAAATATTGATGCTGTCGGAATTCACGGTTTTCCCCACGTTTTTGATCAGCAGTGGAGCGGTTGGGAAGAAAATATCCGGCAGGTAAAAAAAGTTCTTACCCGTTTTGATCTGGAAAAAGAATTATGGATTTCAGAAGTTGGCTTCTCTACCTGGCAGGATGATGAAGTAAAACAATACGAAGAATTTAAAAAGGTGTTGAACACTACGGCAGACAGGGTGTATTGGTACAGCCTGAATGATCTGCATCCAAAAAACCCTACCGTGGGAGGATTTCATCTGGATGAGAGGGAATATTATTTTGGTTTAAAAAAGATTGATGGCACCAAAAAACTACTTTATAAACTGCTGGAAAAACACGGGCTGGAAAATATAGATCAACATCCATATATCAATAAGCAATACAGGGTGGAAAGTGATGAAAATTACAGTCTTATTACCGGGGGAGCGGGTTTTGTTGGAACTAACCTGGCGAAACGTCTTCTAAGCGAAGGGAAAAAAGTGATGATTTTTGATAGTCTTTTCAGGGATGGTGTTGAGCAAAACCTGCAATGGCTTCAAAAAGAATATGGTAACAAGCTTATTATTCAAATTGCTGATATAAAAGAAAAGTGGGTGCTTGAACAAAGTGTAAAGTATGCCAGCGAGGTATATCATTTTTCTTCACAAGTGGCAGTCACCACTTCTCTTACCAATCCTGTGCTGGATTTCCAGGTAAACCTTGAGGGTACATTTAATCTGCTGGAAGCCATCAGGAAATCACCGCATCAGCCACCGCTCCTTTTCACCTCTACTAATAAGGTTTATGGAAATTTGAATGATCTTGATATGGTTCCTAATGAAACCCGCTATTATCCTTCAGATAAAGAAATTGAAAAAAATGGGGTAAGTGAAAGCAGGTCCCTGGATTTCCATAGTCCTTATGGCTGTTCTAAAGGAGGAGCAGATCAGTACATTCTGGATTACTCCCGTTCTTATGGGCTGAAAACTTCAGTTTTCAGGATGAGTTGTATATATGGTCCGCATCAGTTTGGAACTGAGGACCAGGGTTGGGTGGCACATTTTCTTATAAGTGCTCTTGAAGATAATCCAATTGTTATATATGGAAATGGAAAACAAGTGAGGGATATCCTTTTTGTGGAGGATCTGGTAGATGCATTTGTACTTGCCCGAAAAAATATTAATAAAATTTCAGGAGAAGTTTTTAATATAGGCGGTGGCGTTTCAAATACGGTCAGCCTTATTGAAATTCTTGAAATTATCAAAGAAAAAACAGGTAAGGAAATGGAAATTTCCTTTGAAGACTGGAGAACCGGAGACCAGTATTATTACGTTTCAGATACATCAAAATTTCAGGAAGCCACTGGTTGGTCTCCCAGGCATTCTGTAGACCAGGGGATCGAAGAATTGTTGAAGTGGCTTTGCCAAACGAGGGATATTAAGCTTGAAGACAAATCCCAATCATCAGAAAAAGCAGTGGCAATATGAGAATAAGCAGAACGGTACAGGAAATACCGGATACACCGCAGAAAAATGAATCCTATAAAGCGGTGGTTATTGAGAAACCAGGAATAGCCGTAATTAAAGAAACTGAATTGCCTGAACCCGGCAAAGACCAGGTGAGGATTAAATTGGAAGGAAGTGGTGTTTGTGCATCCAATATTCCCGTGTGGGAAGGGAGGGACTGGTTTGAATACCCTGTGGAAAAAGGAAACCCCGGGCATGAAGGTTGGGGTGTGATTGATGCTGTGGGCAGCGGAGTTAAAGGCTTTAAAGTAGGAGAGCGGGTAACCGGCCTTACATATAATGCGTATGCCACCCATGATATAGGTGAGCCGGAAAACCTGGTAAAATTGCCAGATTTTCTGGATGATAAACCTTTTCCTGGAGAGCCTCTAGGATGTGCAGTGAACATTTTTTCCAGAAGCGAAATTCAAAAAGGCCAGACTGTAGCTATTGTAGGTTGTGGCTTTTTAGGATTATTACTTATTCAGCTGGCGAAATCACGTGGAGCAAAAGTAATTGCCATTTCCAGAAGAGAATTTTCCCTGGATGCAGCCAGATCTGCCGGGGCAGATGAAATAATTGAAATGGATGATCATTTTAAAATTATTGAAAAAGTAAAAGAATTAACTAATGGCAGGTTTTGTGAACGTGTTGTGGAAGCAACAGGAAAAGAGTGGCCTTTAAATCTCTCCATTGAACTTACCGGGGAGCGTGGAAAATTAATAGTTGCCGGTTTCCATCAGGACGGAATGCGCAGCGTTAATGTACAAATGCTTAACTGGCGGGGAATTGATATGATAAGTGCCCACGAGAGAGATTCGCAAAAATATATTGATGGAATTAAAAAAGCGATTTTAGCAATTCAAAAGAATGAAATGAATCCTTTTCCTTTTTTCACCCATACGTTTCAACCCGGTGAGATGGAAGAAGCATACCGACACCTTACAGAAAGGCCGGATGGGTTTATAAAAGCCCTTTACCTTAACGATCGCTAAATTTAAATAACTAACCAACCAACCTTAAGTTAAATGATACCAGCCGAACCCATCACAGAACAAAATAAATCACTCGCTCTAGGATTTATTGGAGTGGGCTGGATTGGCCGTAACAGAATGGAAGTTCTGTTACGAGACACCAACAGCAAAGCCCTTATGATTGCGGAACCCTCAGAAGAAAATATTAAAGAGGCCGCCAAAAGTGCAAAAACAGCAAAATTAGCGTCTTCTTCTTCAGAAATTTTCAGGAATAAACATCTTGATGGGGTTATAATTGCAACTCCAAGCGCGATGCATGCTGAACAGGCTATTGAGGCGCTTACATCAGGGAAATCGGTTTTCTGCCAAAAACCTTTAGGACGTACCGCAGCTGAAGTACAAAGCGTGGTAAAAGCTGCCGAAGAAGCCGATAAATTACTGGCCGTGGATCTTTCTTACCGATATACAAAAGCTTTTCAGGCCGTTTACAATCTTATTAAAAGTAGGGAAATTGGTGATATTTATGCTGCAGATCTTGTTTTTCATAATGCCTATGGCCCTGACAAGGAATGGTTTTATGACATTCAAAAATCGGGTGGAGGTTGTGTGATGGATTTAGGAATTCACCTTATGGACCTGGCACTTTGGACACTTGACTTCCCGGAAATAACAGAAGTAAAAAGTCATCTTTACCATCAGGGACAAAAACTCACTTCCTTTAATGAACATGTGGAAGATTTTGCCAGTGTGTCTATGACTTCAGAAAAAGATACACATATAAACCTGGAATGCTCCTGGAATATTAGTGCAGGGCAGGATGCGGTAATTGAAGCCCGCTTCTACGGTACCAGGGGAGGGGCAGCCTTCAAAAATGTAAATGGCTCTTTCTACGATTTTACTGCTGAAAAATACATAGGAACTTATTCGGAAACTCTTGTCACTCCTCCCGATGACTGGAGCGGACGGGCAGGTGTGGTATGGGCAGAAGCTCTGGCTACTGGAAAAGGCTTCGACCGCGAATCTGCAGAAGAATTTATAAAAACAACAAAAATATTAGACCGTATATATGGGAGATAAGAATATGAAGATACTTATGACCACAGACACCGTTGGAGGAGTATGGACATATACAGTAGAATTATGCCGTGCATTAATTAAGCACGATATTGAAGTACATCTTGCAGCAATGGGATCATGGCCTTCTGAAGCACAGGAAAAAGAAGCTTTCCATTTGCCAAATGTTGTTCTTTATAAGAGCGATTATAAGCTGGAATGGATGCAGGATCCATGGGAGGACGTTCAAAAAGCACATAAATGGATTACCTCCATTTATCAAACAGTACATCCCGATTTGGTACACTTCAATAATTATGCACATATTGATAATTTCTGGTCCTGCCCTATAGTAACTGTTTTTCATTCTTGTGTACAAACCTGGTGGCAGGCTGTAAAAGGTACCGGCGCACCAGCTTCGTGGAATCGTTATACAGGAATTGTGAAAAATTCACTTAATACTTCAGATGTAGTGGTAAGTCCTACCGAATCACTTCTTAAAAAAGCGGTAGATACTCATAATATTTCCTGCCGAACCGAAGTGATCCACAATGGCAGGGAGATAAATTTTTCAAAAGAAATAGAAAAAGAGAACTTTATTCTCTGTATGGGCAGGATATGGGATGAGGCAAAAAACTTAAAATCTCTTTCCGGAATTGCTAAAAACCTGCCATGGCCGGTTTATATTGCGGGAAACAATACAGATCCAAATACAGGGGTTAAAGTAGAAATCGAAAATGTACATTTTCTCGGATCATTATCGCCGAATGAGGCAAAGGATTTGATGGCTCGTGCTGCAATTTTTGCCAGTCCCACCAAATATGAACCTTTTGGACTGGCCATTCTTGAGGCAGCAAAAGCAGGATGTGCTCTTGCTTTAAGTAATATTGATACACTAGTTGAACTTTGGGATGCAACAGCCACGTTTTTTGATCCTGAAAATCCGCGGGAGACAGAGAACAAAATCTTGGCTCTTATAGAAGATAAAAATTACAGGGAGCAGCTATCAGCCAAATCTAAAGAGAGATCTAAGAGATATTCTCTTCAGAAAATGGGAGAAGAGTATGCTGCGCTTTATAAAAGGTTAATTGTTAGCCGGAAAACTGATTTAAACCAATTAAGCTCAAGCTTATGAAATTTGTAATGTTTTACCATTCCCTTTATTCTGACTGGAACCATGGGAATGCTCATTTTTTAAGAGGTATTGTAAAAGAATTGATTAAAAGGGGGCATGAGGTGGATGTATATGAGCCCGAAGGTGGATGGAGTTTGAATAACCTTATCAAAGACCATGGAGCTGAAAAGCTGGATGAGTTCCGCAAATATTATCCAACCCTTAATCCCCAGTTTTATAATCCTGAAAAAAAGCTGAATTATGAAAATATTTTAGGAACGGCAGATGTAGTGATTGTTCATGAGTGGAACGATCCTGAACTGGTTGCTGAAGTAGGCAGAAAAAAAGAGCAATATGGTTATAAATTACTTTTTCATGATACCCATCACCGTGCGGTTTCAGAAGAAGAAAGCATGGCAAAATACGATTTTAGCAATTACGACGGCGCTCTTGTTTTTGGGGAGATCATAAAAAAAATATACACAGAAAAAAATTGGGTCAAAAAGGCCTGGACCTGGCATGAAGCTGCCGACGCTGAGCTTTTTAAACCAGATCGTAATGAAGATAAAGAAGGAGACCTGGTTTGGATTGGTAACTGGGGAGATGATGAGCGTACCGGGGAATTGATGGAATTCCTAATTAAACCTGTTAAGGAGCTTGGAATAAAAGCTAAGGTTTACGGCGTGCGTTATCCTGAAAAAGCTATTAAAGCATTGGAAGATGCCAATATAGAATATGGCGGATGGTTACCTAATTATAAAGTTCCTGAAGTTTTTTCAAAATACAAGCTAACTGTACATGTACCCCGGCGGCCATATGTTGAAATGCTTCCCGGCATTCCAACTATACGTCCTTTTGAGGCACTTTCCTGTGGTATTCCGCTTATAACATCTCCATGGGAAGATTCCGAAGGCTTATTTACACCTGGCGAAGATTATCTAATTGCCAAAGACGGTAATGATATGGGATATAAAATAGCTGAGGTTATGAAAAGTGCACAACTGGCGCAAAGTCTTTCTGAAAACGGGCGCAATACAATTTTGAGTAAACATACCTGCGCACACAGAGTGGATGAGCTCGAGAAAATAATTGATGAAATAGAGTCTCCAATGGCCGAAAAAATGAAATTAAAAAATGGCAAAGGATAAATTGAACATAGCATTCTTTGGTTCCAGTATAGTTTCTGCTTACTGGAACGGGGCGGCAACTTACTATCGCGGAATTGTAAAGGCCCTGCACAAGATGGGGCATGAAGTTACTTTTTATGAGCCCGATATTCTGGAACGTCAGGAACACAGGGATATAGATGATCCTGAGTGGTGTCATGTTATAGTGTATCAGGAGGACAAACTAAGCTTAAGGGGGCTGCTGCGAAAGGCCCAGGAAGAATCTGATGTTATTATAAAAGCAAGTGGGGTTGGAGCTTTTGACGAATTTCTGGAAGAAGAAGTTGCAAAAATGAAAAGTAGGGATAATCTCATAATATTTTGGGATGTGGACGCTCCTGCAACTTTGGACCGTATAGAGAAGGATGAAAATGATCCTTTCCGAAAGCTCATTCCGCAGTACGATTTTATACTAACATACGGTGGTGGGCAGCCTGTTATAGACGCTTATAATAATAACGGTGCTCAAAAATGTATTCCTGTTTACAATGCACTTGATACCGATACTCATTATCCCGTAGATGCTGAAAAAAGATTTGAAGGAACACTGGCATTTCTCGGCAATAGGTTGCCGGACCGGGAAGCACGGGTCGAAGAATTTTTTCTAAATCCTGCAGGAGATCTTCCGGATCATAAATTTTTGCTGGGTGGCAGTGGTTGGGGAGATAAACCAATGCCGGATAATGTGGATTATGTAGGGCATGTTTATACAAAAGATCATAACGCATTTAATTGTACGCCCATGGCCGTTTTAAATATTAGTCGGGATAGTATGGCCAGGTATGGCTTCTCACCGGCTACCAGGGTATTTGAAGCTGCCGGTGCCGGTGCATGTATTATTACCGATTACTGGAAAGGTATAGCTACTTTTTTTGAACCAGGTGAAGAAATAATCGTGGTGAAAAGCGGGGAAGAAGTGAAGAATGTATTATCTGAATTAACATTAGAAGAAGCAGAGAAAATAGGAAAAGCTGCCTATAAAAAGGTGCTGGAGAAGCACACCTATGAACACAGGGCAGAACTTCTGGAATCGGTAATTTCCAGAAAACTGCATAATCAATCTGAAGATGTGTAGAACTTTTAAAAGCTGAGCAATGAAATTTGTAATAATAGGATTATCTGTAACTTCTTCCTGGGGCAATGGGCACGCCACTACATACCGTGGTTTGTTAAAAGAACTTTCTGCCCTGGGGCATGATATTCTTTTCCTGGAAAAGGATGTGCCTTATTACGCCGGAAACCGCGATATGCCCACACCAGATTTTTGCAGGCTGGGACTGTATAAAACCAATGAAGAACTTAAGGAAGAATATAGAAATGATGTGGCGAATGCAGATGTGGTTATTGTTGGATCTTATGTGCAGCAGGGAGTAGAAGTAGGTAACTGGGCTGTGAAAACAGCCAAAGGTGTTACTGCTTTTTATGATATTGATACTCCCGTAACTCTTGCCAAACTGGAGCGAAAGGATTATGAATATATAGATCCCGAATTAATTGCAAAGTACGATATGTACTTATCTTTTTCCGGAGGTTCTATTCTGGATCATCTGGAGAAGAATTACAACTCGCCTAATGCACGTGCTCTGTATTGCTCGGTAGACCCCGATCTTTATTATCCTGAAATCCTGGAAAATAAATGGCAGATGGGGTATCTTGGAACGTATAGCACAGATCGCCAGCCCACTGTAAGCGAACTACTGAATAAAACTGCGGCCGAATTTCCGGAGAAAAAATTTATAGTTGCAGGGCCACAATATCCTGAAGATTATAAATGGTCTTCAAATGTGGAGCGTATAGATCATTTACCGCCCGCACAGCATAGAGGTTTCTACAATTCCCAGCGGTACACGCTTAATGTAACCCGGGAGGATATGATAAAAGCCGGTTATTCACCCAGCGTGCGTTTATTTGAAGCTGCTGCGTGCGGAGTTCCTATAATTTCTGATTTCTGGAATGGGATTGACAGTATTTTTGAAATCAATAAGGAAATTCTTATTGCAGGAAGTACGGCAGATGTAAAAGATTATTTTAATTCTATAGATGAAGATGAAAGAAAACAAATTGGAGAGAACGCACGGCAAAAGGTATTAAAATATCATACTGCTAAAGCCCGGGCTAAAGAACTCGAAACTTATGTGCAGGAAATACTTGAAGTTTCAAAAATATAAACCAAAAGAAAAATGTCAACTGAAGCAGAAATAAAAGAACTGGAACCATGGTTTCATAATATTCATCTTCCGGATGGAAATCAAACCGCTACCAATCATTTCTTGGGAGATTTTCCTGCCTTTAAATGGAAAAATATTAAAGACTCTGTCCCGCAGGATTTAACCGGTTGGAAGGTGCTCGATATTGGCTGTAATGCGGGTTTTTATTCTATAGAACTAGCAAAAAGAGGTGCTGAAGTTACCGGTATAGACCTTGATGAGCATTACCTGAAACAGGCAAGATGGACCGCAAAACAGTTTGGGTTGGATGATAAAATAACCTTTAAGCAAATGCAGGTGTATGATTTTGCACATTCTGAAGAGCAGTTTGACCTGGTTTGGTTTATGGGGGTGTTTTACCATTTAAGATATCCAATGCTGGCCATGGATATCCTCTCTCAGAAAACCACAAAAATGATGGTTTTTCAAACCCTGTCCCTTCCGGGAAAAGAAGAAATGGGAGTGCCCGAAGATGTGGAATTTCATAAACGGGAAACTATGAAGGAAGCCGCGTGGCCAAAAATGGCATTTATTGAAAATAAACTGGCGGGAGATCCCACTAATTGGTGGGCGCCAAATCATCAGGGAATAATTTCAATGCTTAGAAGTTGCGGTTTTAAGGTAACCGGTATGCCTGAAGATGAAACATATATTGCACAGAAAGATGAAGAGCTTAAATCCAGTCTGGAAACGTGGAATTATTCAGAATTTCTTTCCGCAGTAGGAAAAGACTGGAAGAATGAAGTAAATAAGAAAACGAAAAAATAATTTAAAAAGAAGAATTATGGCAACTCAAGATTCAAAAACAACAACAGATCACGAAACTATCAAAAAATGGGTAGAAGAGCGTGATGGAAAACCAGCTTTGGTAAAAGGAACCACAGATAACGGAAAAGGTGGCGGCTTGCTGCGAATAAATTTTCCCGGATATGCTGAAGAAAACCTGGAAGATATTGAATGGGATAAATTTTTCAGCATCTTTGATGAAAACGATCTTCAATTTCTTTATCAGGAAAAATTAAAGGATGGCAATGAAAGCCGATTCTTTAAGTTTATTGGGAAAGATTAAATTTCAACAGGATCTAAAATTTTATAATGGCAAGAGTGCTAATTACAGGAGCGGCAGGTTTCCTGGGTTCACATTTATGTGACCGTTTTATTAATGAGGGTAACGAGGTTATTGGAATGGATAATCTAATAACCGGAGACTTGAAGAATATTGAACATTTGTTCGAGCTTCCAAACTTTGAATTTTATAATCATGATGTTACAAAATTTGTCCATGTACCCGGTCCCCTGGATTACATCCTGCATTTTGCTTCTCCAGCCAGTCCTATAGATTATTTGAAAATTCCAATCCAAACGCTTAAGGTTGGAGCAATGGGAACCCATAATCTATTGGGGCTTGCCAAAGAAAAGAAGGCGAGGATTTTAATAGCTTCTACTTCTGAGGTTTATGGAGATCCGCTTGTACACCCTCAAACCGAGGAATATTTTGGAAATGTTAATACCCTTGGTCCAAGAGGGGTTTACGATGAAGCCAAACGTTTTATGGAATCTATAACCATGGCTTATCATCGTTTTCATGCCCTGGAAACCCGAATTGTCCGTATATTTAATACTTATGGCCCCCGAATGCGCCTGAATGACGGACGGGTAATTCCTGCATTTATTGGTCAGGCCCTTAGAGGAGAAGATCTTACCATTTTTGGTGAAGGTACCCAAACCCGTTCTTTCTGCTATGTGGATGACCAGATAGATGGAATTTATAAATTGTTGATGAGCGATTATGTTTATCCTGTAAATATTGGAAATCCTAAGGAGATAACCATCAATCAGCTTGCCCATGAAATTCTGGAATTAACGGGTAGTGACCAAAGGGTAATCAACAAACCTCTTCCGGCAGATGATCCTTTACAGAGAAAACCTGATATTTCAAAGGCTGCTGAGATTTTAGACTGGTATCCTTTGGTTTCGAGGGAGGAAGGTTTCGCAAAGACTTTCGAATATTTTAAAAATATTCCGAATGAAGAACTCTTTAAAAGGGAGCACAAAGACTTCAAAAAATATAATAGGATCTAAAAGCGGCAGGATAATTTTAATTATTCTGCTGGCTTTATGCTGCTACCCTGTTTATAGTTTCCTTCAGCTACAAAGTATAGAGGGAAAGGCTTTTGACGCAACTGTTTTTAATAATTTGCTTAGCATTTGGATAACCTGGATAATAATAATTTGCTTTGCAGTTTATTGGAAGTGGAGCAGGCAGCACAATTCCTTGTTCTACCTAACTTATGGCTATTTGCTTTTAATTTTTGGAGCTCTGATGTTCATGGTGCAGCAGGTTTCCGGTGGAACGTCCCATACTTACTTTGCTGTGGGAGGCTATCCGGATCTAATTTTTCTTGTAATTGAACATTTTCTTGGAACTGTGGCGCTAACAGGATTTTTGCAAATTCTGGTATGGTGGTTTACCCGCAGGTGGCACAGGAGATGAAAATTTTTATTCCTCTTCAGCGAATTCGAGGAGTTTTAGAACTGTTTTCCAGTTTCTGGTGGTGGCGGGAACCTTCAGCTTATTTTCAAAGAATTTATTCGTGAGCTTGGAATCACTGTATTTTCCGGTACAGTAAACAAAAACATTTTTATCTACTACTTCAAATGCATCAGGCTCATAACTGGCATTTTTCGCCTTCTGGATATTTTCAGGGTCAGGAGTTTTCTTTAAAAAGCTTAGGTGCAGCCTTTCTGCGGTAACTTCATCTTTGAAGAATGGATTTTCAGAAACACTTTTTTTTATTTCTTCAGCATTCCGAATAATTACGGGAACTTCAAAGCCATAGGTGCTTAAAATGAATTTCTCAAGCCGATCAGCAAGAATTAAATCATTTTCTTTTTTTCTGTTGAAAATGATATTTCCGCTCTGGATATATGTTTGAATATTTTGACACCCAATATTCTGCAGTTTTTCCCGTAAATCTGCCATGGGAATTTTTCGTTTTCCACCTACATTTATCCCTCTTAAAATTGCGAAATATTTCATGAAACTCATTTTGCTGAAGATAACTAATTTTCAGAAACAGAATTTATGCAATAAGATTTTCCGACGGCCCGGCCTAGGGTTCCCTGCTTCTACAGAATTTGTACTAACCAAATTTTTATCTGTACCGTAATAACCTTAACTTTTAAGTTCCCCCACGAGAATAAAATCAAATTATATTATGAGCAGAGAGGTAAGAGTAAGTAATTTTTATGCAATTTTAATAGGTGGATTTCTGGTAATTCAGGGGAGCTGGGGGCTAATTGATCCGCCGCCTTTTGAAATTTTTAGTACAAATATCGCGCATGCTGTTATTCATATAGTTTTAGGCATTGTGGGATTGTGGATGGGAATTAAAGGAAATTCCTATAAATTTAATCTATTTCTGGGTATTCTCCTGCTTGCTGTAGGTGTTTTATGGTTTATTCCCGGAATACAGGATCTTCTTATAAATTTGCTCAATATTAACCGGGCAGTCGCTTATCTAAATATTTCCATTGGGGTGGTTTCTCTCTTTACCGCTTTTGCCCTTGGAAGTTCCAGGACTACTGCAAACCGGGAAATCTGACTTACGAAATTTGGTCATTTTTGCTCTTCTTAAATAAAGCCAGCAATCCCAGGATAGGGCCCAGGGCAAGCATGAGAAACAGGTATTCCGAAGAAATAATCCCAGAAAAATAACTCAGCAATTGAATACTTACAATTGTAATGGCAAAACCTATACAATTTACTATAGTAAGAGCCGTACCACGGTTTTCTGCCGGGGCATTGCCTGCCACTAAAGACGAAAATAATGGCGAATCTGCCACTACTGTAAGCCCCCAGATAATTAAAAAGATGATAAGCATATTTGCTGAATCCTGTATTAATAGTAATGGAGAGAGTAGACAGCAGCAGCCCGAGATAAATAGTGCGGTGGCTGCGGTTTTTTTGGAGCTGAATTTAGCTGAAATGTATCCACCCGCTATGCAGGCCAATCCGCCGGATCCTATAATTAAAAATGATAGCAATGGAATATTAAAATTTATACCGGGATGTAATGCAGCATAGCTTTGCAGTATAAATGGAACAAAAGCCCAGAAGGCATAAAGTTCCCACATGTGTCCAAAATAGCCGAAAGCTGCAGCCCTAAATTTTATATTCCGGAAAATAACAGGTACAGCCGAAAAATCTTTTTTTAATCCTGCTTTCCGGTAGGGCCCGTCCGGGATAAACAGTAAGATTAAAATGCCTCCTGTAAGAGCCAGGGTAGAAGTACCAAAAATTACCAGTTTCCAGGGTAGCGCTGCAATGGTGGCAAACATTTTTAGCAAATGAGGAAAGGCTGTACCCAGAACTAAAGCTCCAACCAGGTAACCTAAAGATTTTCCGAGACCTTTCTCGTAGTAATCGGCAGCTATCTTCATTCCTACAGGGTAAATTCCCGCCAGTGCAAAGCCGGTAAGGAAACGCAGGAGCAGCAGACTTTCCACACTATTATACTGAGACATTATGCCGGCATTAACAAGAGCGCCCAGTATGGCACAGGTGAAAAAAACTTTTGATGGCGAAAACCTGTCGGCAACATTAAAAATTGCAAAAAGAAGAGTACCGCTTATAAATCCTAATTGCACGGCAGAAGTTAAATCTCCAAGTGTAGAAGGCGCTGCATTGAAATTCCGCAGCAAATCTGGCATTACCGCATTTCCTGCAAACCACAGCGAAGTACAGCAGAATTGAGAAAAAACAATGACGGGTAATATATACTTTGCGGTTGGCATGGCGAAAATTACAATAATACGAAGAAAAGGAAGATTATGGAGTAAAGATATAAAAGCGGCAGGACGGGAAATGGAAGGGGTACATCCCTTATTTTCATTAAATTTATTGAAGCAAGTTATAAAATATTATTTCGGATCATATATTCCGGTTTGAAAATGGTCCATAATTTAAAAATCAGACTCACAAACCTTTTTCCTTTTTCCTGGCTAAAATTATTTGTATTTTTCATCTTCATAAAAATCTTCAGGATGAAAAAACTTTTAAAGCCATTGTTCATTTTAATATTCGTGAGCGCAACACAAATCAGCTTTGGGCAGGAACAGAAAGCCGAATTTGATAAAAATTTTAGTCATGTAGTATATTTTTGGCTCAAAAATCCTGATAATGCTGAAGACCGGCAGGCATTTGAAACTTCTCTGCAGAAATTCCTGGATAATAGCCAATATGCAAATACAAAGTTTATTGGTGTTCCGGCAGAAACCCCCAGAGAGGTGGTAGATAACTCTTATACTTATTCTCTTATACTTACTTTTCCTTCAAAAGAAATTCAGAATAAATACCAGGAAGAGCCGGCGCATCTTACCTTTATCGAAGAATCTTCAGATTTATGGGAAAGGGTGCAGGTTTATGACTCGGTAGGGCTAAAATAATTTGCAGTAATGGCAGATTCATAAATTGGTAATGTTTTCGGGAATTTTTCCTGCGGGAGGCCCGTGTAAAAACATCATTTTCTAAATCTTCACCTTGTAAAATACTTCTGGAAACTTCCTTTTTCCAGAGAAGATAAAGTACTAATTTTTCAATTTCGCATCTCTTTTATTTAGCTGTAGTTTTACTTTTTACCTGAGAAATTTATTTGCCAGAACCTGAATAATTCCCTAAGAAATCCTCATGCCACCCTTGAATTTTTATCTAAATTTATGGAGAATTTAGAAGCTTCGTTTTTTAAAGCCAAAGCATTTATTTTCAAATTATTACACACATGTTTTAATCTTTTACATGGAGAATTTAGATTATGCCCGCCTGCAGATGGCCTTCACTTTAGGATTTCATATCATTTTTGCCTGTATCGGTATGGTTATGCCATTTTTTATGGTAGTGGCCCATCGAAAATGGTTAAAAACCAGAAACCCTCTTTATTTAAAATTAACCAAAGCCTGGCTTAAAGGCGTAGCCATATTTTTTGTTACCGGTGCCGTTTCCGGTACAGCACTTTCGTTTGAACTTGGAATGCTCTGGCCGGAATTTATGAAACACGCCGGTCCTGTTATAGGAATGCCGTTTTCTTTAGAAGGAGCGGCATTTTTTGTAGAAGCCATTGCTTTAGGATTTTACCTTTACGGCTGGGATAAACTTCCGGAGAAATTCCACTGGTTTACGGGGATAATAATTGGCGTTTCAGGTGTGGCTTCAGGAATCCTGGTGGTTTCTGCCAATGGCTGGATGAATGCTCCCTCAGGCTTTGATTATGTAAATGGTGAATTTGTAAATGTAGACCCCGTACAGGCACTGCTTAATCCCGCGTGGTTTACCCAGGCGTTGCACATGACACTGGCAGCTTTTGTGGCTACAAGTTTTGCCGTAGCGGGAATTCATGCTTTTCAGATTTTACGCGGCAACAATCGCAAGCTTCACAAACAGGCGTTTAAAATTGCGGCCTTTTTTGGTGGAATAGCTGCTATTTTGCAACCTTTAAGTGGCGACCTTTCAGCCAAAGATGTAGCCGAAAGGCAGCCTACAAAACTTGCCGCTATGGAGGCGCATTATGAAACTGAAAAAGGCGCTCCTTTATATATCGGCGGTATTGTTGACGAGGAAAAAAGAGAAGTCAGTCATAAAATCGAAATACCCAATGCACTTTCTTTCCTCGCTTTTGGTGATTTTGATGCCGAAGTAAAAGGCTTGAACGATTTTCCCGATGATGTACTTCCGCCGGTTGCTATTGTACACTACGCTTTTCAGACTATGGTGGGAATAGGTACTTTGCTTATGCTATCCGGGCTTTTTTACTTTATCAGCCTTAAGAAAAAATCCTGGATGGAAAGTCGGAAATACTGGTGGTTTTTTATGTTGCTGGCCCCATTGGGATTCATCGCTCTTGAAGCCGGGTGGGTAGTGACCGAGGTAGGCCGGCAGCCGTGGATTATTTACGGAATTATGCGAACTGAAGAAGCGGTTACCCCAATGCCCGGAATGAAATTTAGTTTTTACATGTACCTGATGGTGTACATCACCCTGGCTTTTACGGTTACATGGCTTATGAAAAGACAAATTAAAGTTCTAAATGCCGATACGGAATAATTATGTTATACGTAGTTTTATTTTTTACGCTGTTTTCCTTCTTTCTTTACGTGCTTTTAGGTGGTGCCGATTTTGGTGCCGGCATTGTAGAGCTTTTTTCTTCCAGGGAAAATAAAAAGATTAACCGGGACACCATTTATAAAGTAATGGGTCCTGTATGGGAAGCCAATCATATCTGGCTAATTATCCTTATTGTGATCCTCTGGATTGCTTTTCCGGTTTACTTCAATATCATAATCATTCATTTGCACATTCCACTCACCCTGGTGCTGTTGGGAATAACCATGCGCGGTGTTGCCTTTATCTTCCGCCACTATGATGCAATAAAGGACAAATCCCAGACTTTATACAATGGGATGTTTCGTATTTCCAGCCTTATCACACCCATTTTTCTGGGAATGTCTTTCTCTGCATTAATAGGCGGAGAAATTATCCTGATCGATGATTATTCCCAACGTTCCTTTTTGGAAATTTTTATAAATCCATGGACAAATATTTTTTCTCTGTTGGTTGGTCTTTTTTATGCTGCTTTATGTGCTTTTCTGGCTTCTACTCTGCTAATTGGGGAAAGTGAAGGGAAGATTAGAAAAATGTACAGCCGTAAGTCACGTATTTTTACCATAACACTGGTGGTAATTGGTTTTATTCTCATAGCCTATGGTTATCTGGCCGATGTTGCTTTTATTGAAGATTTTATCACTAATCCTGTTTCAATAGTTGCTGTAGTGCTTTCCGGTATCTTACTCATTCCATTGTGGCGTTCTATAAATAAGCAAAACAGGATAGGAAGCCGCTATCTGGCAGGCCTGCAGGTAATCTTCATTTTATCTGCCGCATTGTATGCCCATTATCCGTACATTATTATTACTGCAGGGGAAGAGGTGAGCATACTTGAAGGTGTGGCTCCGGATTCAGTAATTTCTACTTTGGGAATCTCACTCATTGTTGGTGGATTTATTATCTTACCAGGGCTTTTTCATCTTATGAAATCTTTTAAAATGATTAAAGTTTTGGAAAAAGATTCTGAAGAGGTGAAGGACTAATTTTTCAAACTACAGAGACATTGGCAGGAATAGCGGATTTCAAAAGATCAATAGGCATTAAGCCTGAAGGGGAGCGGCTTGAGAGAATTAAGAAATCCTTCAACTACAAAGACGGAAAATTTCAGAATATTCAGCCAACCGAGGTTAGTCCGAAGGATGCTTCAACTTTTGATGTTTTAAAGGAATTTATTACCAGGCCAAAATCTGTTCGACCTTCCGCAGAATTACCAAATATTAAGACAGATCTTAAAAATCTTAGTTCAGATAAACCCGTAATTGTATGGTTTGGCCATTCCTCTTATTTTATCGGTTTTAAAGGTTTTAGAATTCTTGTGGATCCTGTTTTTAGCGGTAATGCTTCTCCCGTTAGTTTCTTCGGAAAATCATTTCCGGGAGCCGATAAATATGAAATTGAGGATTTTCCTGAGATCGATTTACTTATACAAACACACGATCATTACGATCACCTGGATTATCCCAGCATCCTAAAGCTGAAGAATAAAGTAAAAAAGGTAGTTACTTCGCTTGGAGTGGGCGCACATCTTGAATATTGGGGAATAGCACCTGAAATGATAACCGAACTTAACTGGTGGGAAGATCATCAAGTAAATCAAAATCTGAAGTTAACAGCAACTCCGGCAAGGCATTTCTCCGGCCGTGGCTTTACCCGTTTTCAAACCTTATGGTCTTCCTTTGTTATAGAGTTTGAAAATTATAAATTTTTCGTGGGTGCAGATTCCGGTTACAGCGATCAGTTTAAGGAAATAGGGGAGAAATTCGGACCTTTTGATCTTGCTTTTATGGAATGAGCCTGTAAAGCGCTTTAGCACTGCGGCAGAGAAAACCGGTCAGCAATATGTTTCACCTAAAATAGGAGAGGCATATACTTTGGGAGAAAATTTTAAACAGGAAGATTGGTGGAATTTTGAGAATAAATAATCCTTCTGTTATTTTGCAATTTCTTCGTACAAAAGGTTAACATTTGGGTCCAGCTTGATTTCCTCAGGCTTTTTCGAATTTTTAAAGCTGAAATTTTCCTTTTTTTGATCTATGCTGAAATTTTTAATTTCCGAAGAACCATCGGCATAAATCAGTTGAATTTCCATGGGAAAACTGAAGTTGTTCTTTTGTTGCTGAACCACATTGAAGCTTACTTTTCCGTTTTTGTAATTCCAGTCAATTCTTAAAACCGGGTGGCCGTATTGCCTTAGCCATTGATCAAAAAAAACATCCAGTTCTTCTCCTGAAACTTCTTCAAAAACTTCTTTTAAATTTTCAGAAGTAGCATTGTTAAGTTTATACCGGTCGTAATATTTCCTGATGGCCTCCCAAAAAAATTCATCTCCAACTTTTTGGCGCAACATATGCAAAACCCATGCGCCTTTCTGGTAAGAATTTGGATTTAGCAGCTGCATAAGGTTGGTTTGCGAAGTGTCTATAACCGGAGTTTTGGCCTGCCGGCTAAAGTTTATCACTTTCGATTTTTCTTCCAGTAACTTTTCATCCAGTTTTTCCGCTCCGTATTTCGCTTCCGCATAAAGATCAGTAAAATAGGTGGCAAAGCCTTCACTTAACCATAGTTGCGGCCAATCGGTTTCAGAAGCAGAATCCCCGAACCACTGGTGCGCAATTTCGTGTGCTATAAGAAACTCGGCACTGCGGTCTCCCTTAACCGAATTTTCCGAATAAAAAATGTTGCTGGCATTTTCCATTCCGCCGTAACGCGTAGTAGATTGAACATTAGCAAGCTTTTTATACGGAAAAGGTCCTATGTTTTCAATAAAGTATTCCAGTATTTCCTTAGCTTGTTCATAATCATAAAAACCGGCTTCTTTGTTTTCGGGGTAGACCCAGCTTGAAACGGGGATATTGTGGATTTCTTCCAGGTGCTCCACGGCAAATTCCGCCGCACCTATAACCATAACTTTCGTAGGCAAGGGTACTGTACTACTATAATGATAATAGGTTTTATCATCTGGAAGATTGGTGCTTTCCTTCAAAATTCCATTTGCCACCACCTGGTAATGGGATGGCGCGGTGACTTTAAAGTCTACAAAAGCCTTGTCTGAAGGATGATCTATAGTAGGAAGCCAGTGATGGGCACGGTTAGGCCAGTTATCTCCAAAAAAAGTGCGGTCGCCATACTTATTTTGGCCAATTATCAAGCCGTCTTGTGGTACGCCGTGATAATAAAACACTATTTCTCCCGAATCTTTCACTGCTGAAATTTTCAACTTTTCAGCATCCTGAGTAAAGCGAAGATTTTGATTCCCGCTTAAGATGCTGTCTACTTTCATTCCTTTCCCGGAAGCATCGGGACTTACCAGGTCCAGAATTAGATTTTCTGCATTGTTCTTCAGGAGATAATCAATTTCAGCCCGGCCGTAAATACTGTCATTTTCATCATTTAGTTGAAGTGAAAAATCATACTTTTTTATATCAACATCAGGATTCTGGGCGAAGCTGCTGAAAGAAAAAATGCCTGTGAGTATAACTACAAATAAAACAGAAATGCTGTTCTTCATTTAAAGAATTTTAAAGCCCTAAAAGTACAGCTTTTAAAGTAGCCTGAAAATTGTTCTATTCATTAAGTGGAAGAAAGGAAATAATGGGTAAGTATTCAGATTGAGGTCATGCTGATCTGGTTTCAGCATCTAGCAGATTTTAGATATCAATAATTTTATGGTGATCGGGTTCAGGTGGCGATAGTTTTATTATTACAGAATTTTCAATCCAATTTAAAAGGTGGCAAATAGGATCTAATAAGTAATTTCCTATACTGGCAGTATTGTTGATAGTGATCTTTACGGTTAGAATCAAGTACGGGTTTAATTGTATATTTATGCTTCCGGGCACTTTTTAAATAATTGTTGTTCAAAAAGCAAAGGTTCAGAATTTAATTTTACATGGATCAACATAAAATCAAAAATGAATGAAAAACAGAAATTTTATATTTGGCGTTAAAGATTTCATCTTGAAATGCAGCTTTATTCTCCTAGTGCTTACCCTAACCTCTATACAATCCTGCACATCTGTGCAATATGGTTTAGATGCACAGAAAACAAGCAAATTTTCCACATTTGATGATTTAGGTGTTTCTAAAGAAGAATTTATAAAGCAATATGGGCCTCCTACAAACAAAGGCTTGTATCAGGAAACCCCAGCTGAAAAAATAGAAAAACTATATTATACGGAAAAGATTAAGAGCTTTTTAGTTACAACTGAGTTTGTTTTTGAGAATAATATCTTAAAACAAATGGAAAGAGTTGAAACAAAGAATAATCTCCAGATAAAGGATAGAATACAATAACCTAAAAAACTTCAAAATAATAGGGAATGAGGAGTAAGTTAAAAGTTAGATGAGGTGAGGTAGTGAGAATTAATCTTAAAAGGTCAGGACGAATTTGTTTCTTTATAATTTCGTGACCAGTTTTCGAAAGCAAATAATACATTAGCATTAAGACAATTTCTGGGAGATAGTTTTATAGATATGGCAAAACTTATAGTAAAAAGAAATTCTGAATGGGCGAATAAAATGCGCTCCATGGAGCTTCTTTTAGACGGAAAGTTATTGGACAGTATTGAAGATCGTGAGATAAAAGAATTTGTTGTTTCAACAGGAAAGCATTCCCTGCAGGCAAAGCTGGATTGGTGCGGAAGCCGTAAACTTGACTTTGAACTTGGAGAAAACGATATAAAACTTGTGGAACTTACCGGGTTCGTTTTTTCCAAATGGTTGTTGCCGCTTGCTTTGGTCAATGCTATATTCCTTTTTTATCTGGATGCGGTGTACGATGTAAATTCCTTGTTTTTAGCATTTCTGATGTTTTTCTTCTTTGGTTATCACCTGTTTTTTCTCACTTTTGGCCGCAACCATTATTTGCAGCTCATAGAATTTAGCTAAACCTGCTATTCTTCTTCTTCAAAGTGTTCCTCTGATTCTGGTAAAACTTACTGCCCGAAATCAGCGAAATCCATATTTTTGTCTTAGAAACTGATCCGAGTTGGAGAAATATTTAAAAATAATAGCAGATTCCTTTACCGGATATTTTAATTATCTGGTGCAGGAAATTACCAATCCTTCCTGGACAAATTATTTTTACTGGCTTATTGGCCTTTCCATTTTGGCCTGGGCACTGGAAATCATTATTCCGTGGCGAAAGGACCAAAATATTTTTAGAAAAGGCTTTTGGCTGGATACCTTCTACATTTTCTTTAATTTTTTCATATTTTCGCTGGTGGGTTACAATGCACTTTCCAATGTGGGCGTGGAGTTATTTAATGATTTTCTGGGGCTTTTCGGGATAGAAAACATCATAGCTTTTCATGTGCAGAATTTTGCGGTTTGGGCGCAATTACTCCTCATGTTTATAATAGCAGATTTTATCCAGTGGAATGTTCACCGGCAGTTGCACCGGCAGCCGTGGTTATGGGAGTTTCATAAATTGCATCATAGTGTAAAGGAAATGGGATTTGCGGCACAGTTCAGGTTTCATTTTATGGAAACCATTATTTATAAAACCTTGCAGTATATTCCGCTGGCCATGATTGGTTTTGGGATACAGGAATTTTTTGTGGTGCATATGTTCAGCGTTTTTATCGGGCATTTGAACCACGCAAATCTGGCCTGGAACTATGGCATCTTCGGCTATATTTTCAATAATCCTAAAATGCACATCTGGCATCATTCCCGGGATTTGCCACAAGACCGGCCTTACGGTATGAACTACGGACTTTCCTTAAGCATCTGGGATTATCTTTTCGGCACGGCCTATATTCCGCAGAACGGAAAAAATATTAAACTTGGTTTTGAAGGTGATGAAGATTTTCCGGAAGATTTCAGGAGCCAGGTTACTTTTCCTTTCAGAAAAAATAATAACCACCAAGAAAAATCAGATCACTAAAATTACACGAAAATGAACATAAAGCAATTTAAAGACGATCCGCTGGCGCATTATTCTTACGCCATTGTGAGCGATGGAAAAATGGCCTTAGTGGATCCGGCAAGGAATCCCATGCCTTATTATCGATATGCAGAAGAACAGAAGGTAAAAATTGTAGCCGTTTTTGAAACGCATCCTCACGCAGATTTTATAAGTAGTCACCTGCAAATACATCAGCAAACTGGTGCCCATATTTATGTAAGCGAAATGGTGGATGCCGGTTATAAACACAAATCTTTTGATGAAGGAGACAGCTTTAAAATGGGCAGTATCACCTTTAAAGCCATAAACACGCCGGGACATTCTCCTGATAGCATCACTGTTGTGGCTGAAAATGATGATAAAATGGCTCTCTTTACAGGTGATACGCTTTTTATTAAAGATGTAGGCAGACCTGATTTACGTGAAGATTCCGGAAATAAAAAGGCGAAACGAATAGACCTTGCCAAAAAAATGTACCATAGCATTCAGGAGAAATTTAAAAATTTTCCAGATGAAGCTTTGATTTATCCTGCTCATGGCGCAGGTTCTTTATGCGGAAAAAATATGAGCAGCGACTCCTCCGGTACTTTAGGAAATGAGCGCCAGGGAAACTGGGCTTTTAACGAGCAGACAGAAGAAGAGTTTGTAGAAGAAATACTGAAAGATCAGCCGTTTATTCCTAATTATTTTGGATATAATGTTGATATCAATAATTCCGGGGCTGAAAATGTGCAGAAAACCATGGCTGTTGCTAATTTCCACCTTATGGTAACCGAAGTGGAAAAAGATATTTTAGTAATAGATACACGTGATGAAAAACTCTTTAAAAATGGCCATTTGCCTAACAGTTTTAATATTATGGCACGTTCAGAAAAGGACAAATTTGAAACCTGGCTGGGTGCAATTGTTAAACCAAAAGAAGCATTTTATCTGGTTTTAGAAAGCGTGGAGAAGTTTGATGAGGTTTTGGAAAGAGTTGCAAAAATCGGCTATGAAAATCAGTTAAAGGGAATTGTAACTCTTTCTGCTGAAGTTTCCGAAAAGAATGATAAGTTCAACCTGAAAGATTTCAGAAAAAATAAAAGCAGTTATACCATTGTAGACATCAGGAATAACAGCGAGTTGGAGGATGGGAAAATTTTTGAAGAGGCTTTTACCGTGCCGCTAAATGAACTAAGAGATGAAGCGCACCAAATTCCTTCTCATAAACCTATAGTAGTACACTGTGCCGGCGGCTATCGTTCTGCAGCCGGAAGCAGCATTCTGGCAAATAAATTTGAACATACAAAAATATATGACCTTGGTGAGGATATTAAAGAATTCAGCTAAGAATTTTCAATCCATATAAATATTATCACTACCTAAAAGCTGCGAGTGCTTCTATAAAAAAATTGTTGCACTCGCGGCTTTTAATTTCTCATTGAGGGTTTTAAGTCCGCAGGGCCTGCCTCGAAATTTTAAAATTGCTTCCTAGTCCATACCTCGTGAGTTTGCCCCGATGTTTTTGATTTTAGCAGCAGAACATTCTAAAAACTTAGAAACCTTCAATTAAAGTTTGAACTTTTTCTATATTTACGAAATAAGCTTTCAAAATTCTGTTTTAATTAAGAAATATGGAAAAAATATATAAGATCAAGGTCAATACTTCCTATGATTTTGAATTTACCAGGGAGGAAATTGAAACCCTAGATCAGCAACAGGTTTCGGCATCGGGATTTCATGTTTTAAAAGACAATCGCTCTTTTAAAGCCAAAATTTTAAATTCGGATTTTAACCGCAAAAAGTATAGTGTAAAAATTAATTCAAACATTTATGAAGTAGATATAGCCAATGAGCTGGATTTGCTAATTGAAGCTATGGGCTTGTCTTTAGGTTCTGCCCAACTGATGAATGATATAAAAGCACCTATGCCCGGGTTGATTTTGGATGTTAATGTACAGGAAGGAGATGAAGTGCAGGAAGGAGATACCCTTTTGGTACTGGAAGCCATGAAAATGGAAAATACCCTTACTGCTCCCGGGGTTGGAGTTATAAAATCTGTTCATGTAAAAAAGGGACAGGGCGTGGAGAAAAATCAGTTATTGATAGAACTGGAATAGATAAGACAAGAGTGAAAAGGTTGTAAAGGCATAAGGTTAGAAGTTTATAATTTAGTAAAAGCCTTTATGCCTGGATCTTCAACCTCAAGATTTATTTCAGGAATTATAAGAAGCAGTAAACCATAAACAGTAGCCGGACGAACTATTTCAAAAACAGATAATTACAGATGGAAAAAATATTAGTAGCCAATCGGGGAGAAATCGCTTTGCGCATTATGAAAACTGTGCAAAAAATGGGAATTAAAACCGTGGCTGTCTTTTCTAAAGTCGATAGAAATTCTCCACATGTAAAATTTGCCGATGAGGCCGTTTGCATTGGAGAAGCGCCTTCTAACGAGTCTTATCTAATGGGAGAGAAAATTATTAAAGTAGCCAAAGATTTAAAGGTGGACGGGATCCATCCCGGCTACGGGTTTTTAAGTGAGAATGCTGCTTTTGCCGAAAAGGTGGAAAAAAATGGTCTGGTTTGGATTGGTCCTGGTTCTAAGGCTATTAATATTATGGGGAGTAAACTGGCCGCGAAAGATGCGGTAAAAAAATATTATATTCCCATGGTTCCTGGCATAGATGAAGCCATTACAGATGTTGAAAAAGCAAAAAAAATTGCCCGGGATATTGGCTTTCCTGTTTTAATCAAAGCTTCCGCCGGAGGTGGAGGAAAAGGAATGCGCGTTGTTGAGAAAGAAAAAGACCTGTCAGAACAAATGCAGCGTGCGATAAGTGAAGCCGAATCTGCGTTTGGAGACGGCTCGGTTTTTATCGAAAAATATGTGGGCTCGCCAAGGCATATTGAAATCCAGGTATTGTCAGATACCCATGGCAATTTTCTTCATCTTTTTGAGCGGGAATGCAGCATCCAGCGGCGCCACCAAAAAGTGGTGGAAGAAGCCCCTTCAGTAATTCTTGATGAAAAGCTTCGAAAACAAATGGGAGAGGCGGCCGTTAAAGTTGCCAAAGCCTGTGACTATGTTGGGGCCGGAACCGTGGAATTCCTGATGGATGAAAAAAAGAACTTTTACTTTCTTGAAATGAATACCCGTTTGCAGGTGGAACACCCGGTTACGGAGCTAATTACCGGTATAGACCTTGTAGAGCAGCAAATAAAAGTGGCACGGGATGAAAAACTTCAGTTTTCACAGGAAGATTTGAAGATTGAAGGGCACGCGGTAGAGTTAAGGGTTTACGCTGAAGATCCTATGGAAGATTTTATGCCGAGTGTTGGAAAGCTGGAAAGATATCGTGGCCCCCGGGGCAAAAATATTCGTCTTGATGATGGTTTCGAAGAAGGTATGGAAGTGCCAATCTATTATGATCCTATGCTGGCAAAACTTGTTACTTATGGGAAAAGCAGGGAAGAGGCTATTCAATTAATGATAAAGGCTATTGATGATTATGAAATTAAAGGAGTAATGACCACACTGCCTTTTGGAAAGTTTGTTTTTGAGCATGAAGCCTTCAGAAGTGGAAATTTTGACACCCATTTTGTGAAGAAATATTATTCCGCAGAAAAGATGGAGGATAAGATAGCAGAAGAAGCAAAATTGGCAGGTATAATTGCTTTAAAACAATATTTGAAAGATCAGAAATTAGTCCGCTTACCAGAATAAATTCGAGATTCACATTTAGAATTAAAAATCCAGAAGTTGTAGAAAATGAGCAAAAACATAGAAAAATTAAAAGATAAAGTTGCACAGGCCCATTTAGGAGGAGGTGAAAAAAGAATTGCCAAACAGCACGATAAAAAGAAATTAACTGCAAGAGAACGAGTAGATTATCTTTTAGATGAAGGTTCTTTTGAGGAAATTGGAATTCTGGTAACCCATCGCACCACAGATTTCGGGATGGACAAACAACAATATTATGGGGACGGCGTAGTGACCGGTTACGGAACAATAAATGGCCGATTGATATACGTTTTTGCGCAGGATTTTACTGTTTTTGGCGGAGCTTTGTCTGAAACCCATGCGGAGAAAATCTGTAAAGTTATGGATCATGCCATGAAGGTTGGCGCACCCATTGTTGGCTTGAACGATTCCGGTGGAGCAAGGATTCAGGAAGGCGTAAAATCTTTAGGTGGTTATGCAGATATTTTCTACCGAAATGTGCAGGCATCGGGCGTAATTCCGCAAATTTCTGCTATCATGGGTCCTTGCGCCGGCGGAGCGGTTTATTCTCCTGCAATGACAGATTTTACACTGATGGTTCAGGATACCAGCTATATGTTTGTTACCGGCCCAAATGTTGTAAAAACGGTGACCAATGAAGAAGTGACTTCAGAAGAACTTGGTGGGGCCAGTACACATTCCACAAAATCGGGCGTTACGCATATTACATCTCCCAATGATATTACCTGTCTGGAAGATATCAAAACTCTCATGAGCTATCTTCCGCAGAACAATAAAGACACTCCCGAAAATTTGCCTTATGAATTAGGGGATGAAATACGGGAAAACCTGGATACATTGGTACCAGATAATTCTAATAAACCTTATGATATGCATGAGGTGATAAAAGGAATTATTGATGAAGATTCTTTTTTTGAAATACATAAAAATTACGCCGATAATATTATTGTAGGATTTGCGCGGCTTGGCGGTAGAAGTATAGGAATTGTGGCTAACCAGCCGATGAGCCTGGCAGGCGTTCTGGACGTAGACAGCTCTAAAAAAGCGGCACGTTTTGTTCGTTTTTGTGACTGTTTCAATATTCCGTTGCTGGTATTAGTGGATGTTCCCGGATTTCTACCGGGAACCGATCAGGAATGGAACGGGATAATTCTTCATGGCGCAAAATTGCTTTATGCCCTTAGTGAGGCAACTGTGCCGCGGGTAACGGTAATCACCAGGAAAGCTTACGGCGGGGCTTATGATGTGATGAACAGTAAGCATATTGGAGCCGATCTTAATTACGCCTGGCCAACTGCGGAAATTGCCGTAATGGGAGCCAAGGGAGCGAGTGAAATTATATTCAGAAAAGAAATTAAAGAGGCTGAAGATCCTGAAGTGAAACTTTCAGAAAAAGAAGCAGAATATGCCGAAAAATTTGCTAATCCGTTTAAGGCAGCACAACGTGGCTTTATTGATGAGGTAATAATGCCCCGGGATACCCGGCGAAAATTGCTAAAGGCGTTTGCTATGTTGGAAAAAAAGCAAATTCTGCGAATAGACCGTAAACATGGCAATATTCCGTTATAGGTTTGGTACTTACTGAAAATTAATTTGAAAAAGGCAGTCCAAATTTTTTAAAATACGTCATTCTTAATTTATTTAAGAAACTCATCCGGTTACCTCGTTATTTTTCAGGTGATCCTAAAATAGTTCGGGCTGACGAGAACACTTTTCGTCAGCCTCTTTTCTTTCAGCATCTCCTATACCTGGAATATCCATAATTTTTCACAAAAACCCTGAATCGGGTTTAGGTTGACGATACAATTATGATATACTTCGGAGAGGGAAATTTGAAATCCAATGCGTAATTTTTCCGGTGGCTGTTTCTCCTTATAATTTTGTTAAAAATTATCGTATTTCGGGAGCTTCATAAACATTTTACTAATTTCAGGTAAACTATAAATCAGCCAAAAAAACAATCAATTTATGGATAAAATTATAGATCACCCTGAAAAAGGGGCACGTATCGAAGATAAAGAAGTTGTTCTTATTACCGGTAGCAGTGGACTTATAGGTTATCCTTTAATAGAAAGACTGGCGAAAAACTATCGTGTTATAGGCCTGGATAGAGTTGGCCCTCCTTATCCGCCGCTTAAGGCTGAATGTGTGAATTTTGATATTACAGATGAACATGCCATAGATGCTGCCATGGAGCGCATAAGGTATGGTTACGGGAACAAAATAGCTTCAGTGATTCATCTTGCAGCTTTTTATAGTTTCAATACAAAAGATAGTCCTGCCTATGATAAAATTAATGTAGAGGGAACCAGAAAATTCCTAAGACAACTACAGGATTTTGAAGTGGGCCAGTTTATTTATTCCAGTTCAGATCTTATTTACAAACCTACTAAGCACGGCAGGAAAATAAATGAAGACTGTCCTGTGGAAGCAAACTGGGGTTACCCGGAATCAAAAATCCAGACAGAGGATCTTATTAAAAATGAAAACGGTGATATTCCAACAGTATTTCTTCGGGTTGGAGGCGCTTATAATGAAATGGGACATTCCATTCCCGTTACACAACAAATAAAAAGGATCTACGAAAAAGATTTTATTAGTCATTTTTATTCCGGAGACATGAACAGCGGAGATGTTTTTGTACATCTCGAAGATGTTCTTGATGCCCTGGAAAAAACGGTGGAACGCAGAGATAAAATTCCCAATGAAATGGCAATTAATATTGGGGAACCAACAAGTCCAACTTACAAGCAATTGCAGGATAAAATAGGGAAACTGCTTCACGGCGAAAAATGGGAAACTTATGAAATGCCCAAACCTGTGGCAAAAGCTGGTGCCTGGGCGCGGGATCTGGTGGGAGATCCTTTTATAAAGCCATGGATGATAGATCGTACAGAAGATCATTATGAACTGGATATCACCAGGGCTAAAGAAGTTTTAGGTTGGGAGCCTAAACACCGGCTTCTGGATACCTTGCCGGAGATCGTAAAAAACCTGAAAAAGGATCCTGATAATTGGTTTAAGAAAAATAATCTTGAGTAGTATGGCTTCAAAAACTGATCAAATCCCGCCAGGATGGGATTATAATCCGGCTACCTGGGGACAAAGACTTCCCATAGTAATACTCGCAATAATAGGTGTGTTTGTTGCAGGATATCTCTCACTTTACCAGCTTAATATTATTGATACAGTATGGGAGCCGTTTTTTGGAAATGGAAGTAAAGAAATACTCAATTCAAAAATTTCGAATGTATTGCCTATTCCCGACGCGGCTTTAGGAGCTATAGGTTACCTTGTAGATGCTGTTACAGGGGTAATTGGCGGCACACATCGTTGGAAAAAGATGCCGTGGATAGTTATTGTTTTTGGACTGGCAGTAGGTCCGTTAGGGTTTGTAAGTGTAATGCTGGTGGTATTTCAACCGGTATTATTTTCAGCCTGGTGTACACTTTGCCTGTGTTCTGCAGTAATTTCGATAGCAATGATTGGCCCGGCTATGGATGAAATGCTGGCCAGCCTTCAATATATGCAGCGGGTAAAAAGATCGGGCGCTTCTACCTGGAAAGCCTTTTGGGGTGTGAAATCTGAAATTGAAAAAGTAAATTAAGATGTGGGCACAAGTAATAAATACTATTTTAGGAATATGGCTTATGGCCGCTCCGGGTTTTATTGGCAATACCGCTGCTCATGCCGATAATGGGCATATTGCCGGGCCTGTAATTGTAACCTTTGCGGTTGTTTCCTGGTGGGAAGCTACGCGAAACGTAAGGAAATGGAATTTACCAATAGGAGCATGGTTGCTGCTTGCTCCATGGATATTAGGCTATACCGATACCTGGGCGATTGTTAGTGATATGGGAACAGGAATATTGGTTATTATTTTTTCTTCAATACAGGGAAAAATTGAAAGCAGGTTTGGCGGAGGTTGGAGATCATTATGGAAGGATAATCCCGCTCATATGCAGCAATAAATTTCAGTATTATTATCTTCGGAAAAAAATATATGCGGCAATTCAACAAAATTGTTTCTGTAGATCATACCAAACTACAGGATTGGGCTTTACAGGAATTAGAAAAATACAGTAAAACTGAAGTTGAAGTTTATAAAGATTATCCATCCTCCCAAGATGAAATTATAGGACGTATCGGGAATGCTGAAGCGGTCCTGGTTTCATGGCGTACTCACCTGGACAGGGAAATTATTAGCAACTGTCCAAATTTGAAATATATCGGTATGTGCTGCAGTCTTTATGATGATGAGTCGGCTAACGTGGCGGTAAACTTCGCCCGGGATAAAGGAATAGAGGTTACGGGAATAAGAGATTATGGTGATCCGGGGGTAATTGAATTCATTGTTTCAGACCTGGTGAGACTGCTCCATGGTTTTGGTGAAAATCAGTGGCGGGAAATGCCGATGGAACTTACCAACCGAAAAATTGGAATTATCGGCCTGGGAGTTACCGGACGATTACTGGCAAAATGCCTGCTGCCATTTGGAGCAGATCTGTATTATTTTAGCCGAAGCCGGAAAAAAGAATGGGAGGCGAAAAATGTTAAATACCTGCCTTTAAATGAACTGTTGGAAACCTCAGAAATAGTCAGTATTCATCTTCCGAAGAATATTGAAATTTTGGGAAAAGAAGAATTTGCTGCTTTGGGTTCAGGAAAAATCCTGATTAATACTTCTCTTGGCCTTCCTTTTAATGAAGCTGCTTTTCAGGACTGGATAAAGGATACTTCAAATTTTGCCATTTTTGATGGGGACGGGAAAAATGCCCTGGACGGAAGGGTATTAAAACATACTAATATTATTTCCGCAGAAAAAAGCGCAGGCTGGTCTGCTGAAACTGAAACCCGTTTATCAGAAAAGGTTATAGAAAACCTTAAAAATTACCTTTCCCGGAATTAAGGTGGAAAGATGGGAGGGAGATCTTATATTTTACCACTAGCAGCCGGATAATAATTACGGTTAAAGAGGTTACTATATATATAACATCTGTATTCACCCCAAAATTGTAAAGGAGAACAAAAGCGGAGGCACCTATAAGGCAGGCAGTGGCGTAGATTTCTTTTCTGAAGATAACAGGAATTTCATTACAGAGAATATCACGAATCACACCACCAAAAGTACCCGTCATTGCACCTAGTGCTACAGAGATTATTGGATCAAGTTCATTTCTTATTCCGGTTTCCACTCCCGTAATGGTAAAAACACCAAGACCAATGGTATCAAAAAGAAAAAGCGACCTTCTTAAATAATAAATTTTATTTCTGAAGATAATAGCCAGAATGGTAAAAATCCCGATAAGATAGATATAAAGTGTGTTTTCCATCCAGATAACCGGTGTATTCCCAATAAGAACGTCCCGAAGTGTACCGCCGCCAATAGCCGTGACAAAGGCAATTATAAAGACTCCGAAAAGATCCAGTTTCCGGTCCATTGCAGTAAGTGCTCCTGAAATGGCAAAGGCCATTGTTCCCAGGATATCCAGTACATTGAATAAGCTAAGCTCCATTGCAGGCAAAGTTACTTTTTTATAGAGCAAACGGTAAATTAAGTTTTTACTTTTTAAAACCGGTTTACTTCTGTTCTATTTAATGCGTTACAACTATTGGCGAATAATGAATCTTAATTAGTTTAGGCTATAGGTTTGGACTAAAGTTAGTATTTTTACAATCCAAAATTTATTTGATATGAGCGACAACATTGAAAGAATAAAATGTCTTATTATCGGCTCCGGACCGGCAGGATATACTGCAGCTATTTACGCATCCCGGGCCGATATGAAGCCGGTGATGTATACCGGAATGGAACCGGGGGGGCAGTTAACTACCACTACTGAAGTTGATAATTTTCCCGGCTATCCTGATGGGATTGATGGTCCTCAAATGATGGTGGACCTTCAGAAACAGGCAGAGCGTTTTGGAACCAAAGTGAGAATAGGAATGGTTACTGAAGTGGAATTCAGCAAAAAAGCAGGGGGTATTCATAAAGCTTGTATTGATAATTCTAATTGGATAGAGGCAGAAACCATAATTATTTCTACCGGGGCTACGGCTAAATATCTTGGGTTGCCAAGTGAGCAGAAATTAAGAGGAGGCGGAGTTTCGGCTTGTGCAGTATGTGACGGCTTCTTTTATAAAGGTCAGGATGTGGCCATTGTTGGAGGTGGCGACACTGCTGCAGAAGAGGCTACCTATCTTGCCAATATTTGCAAAAAAGTGACCATGTTGGTACGTAAGGATTATATGAAAGCTTCCAAGGCTATGCAACACAGAGTGGAGACTACCGAAAATATTGATTTAAGGTATAATACCGAAGTTGACGAGATTTTGGGGGACCAGGTGGTGGAAGGCCTTAGAATGATTAATAACCAAACCGGAGAGAAAGAGGAAATAGATATTACCGGATTTTTTGTGGCTATAGGCCATAAACCTAATACCGAAATTTTTAAGGATTGGCTTGATATGGATGAAACCGGTTATATTATTACAAACAGCAAAACCACAAAAACCAATATTCCCGGTGTGTTTGCTTCAGGAGATGTTCAGGATAAAGTTTACCGGCAGGCAATTACGGCAGCAGGTACCGGCTGTATGGCAGCTTTGGATGCAGAACGTTATCTTGCTGAAATTGAAGCGGAAGATGATATTGAAAATGCACAGACTAAGAAGGAAGCAGTTCAGTAACTAAAGGTTACATACCTTATCAACTGTGAAAATCTTAAAACTTATTAAGGTTGAAAATATTCATTATAAGGCTATATTAGTAGTCAAAAAAAGCCCGAAAATCCGGGCTTTTCTTATATCTGTGTATTATTTTTTCTAATCTATCTCCTTCTAATCTTTCCTGGGATTAGCCGGTAGTTTATCTATATACATTCTTTGAAAGTTAGGTTTATTCATCCCGCTTTCTCCAACAGGAATAAATCTTTGAGCTGCTTTTACAGAAGCTTCACTTCTTTTTTCCTGTGGTTGCCCCAGTAGATGATTAATAGCGGCTTTTAGAAGTGGTTCTGAAGTTTCCCCTAAAACTCCTAAATTGTTTATACTTTCCGGTAATTCCACATCTGGTAATAATCCATCAATGTAATCAGATTTTCCATCTGCGTTCGCCGATTTAAAAACAAGGGGTTGAATTGCATATGTGTGATTTTCATTGGCATCCTTACGGGCATAATCCGGGCTGTCATACAAGGTTACTGAAGCCTGAAACTTTCCGGTGGTAATTTCACCAATTTGTACCACGTTAATGTATGGTTCAAGTCCATTTATAACAAGTTCGCTTGCAGATGCCGTACTGGGACTGGTAATAACATAAACTTTGGAAAGGTTTAAGCTATTAATGGATTCTCCTGTTCTTATCTTAGAATCAAACCTGTTAATAAGGTTCTCGGCATTTTGAGCTTCCAGATATTCCTGATACCTGGGATTCCATTGTTCTTTCATAAAAATTTCTCCCTCATACTGTCCTGTAATCATACTGGCTAAATCCACAGCCGATTCTACAGATCCACCACCATTATAGCGAAAATCAAGGATAAGATTGGTTATACCCTCAGCTTTAAATTTACCAAATTCAGCATTAAGCTCGTCATCAAAATCGGCAATAAAGCTGTTGTACATGAGGTAGCCAATTTTCTCACCTTCAAGATTCAGGGTTTTCGCCAGGTAAACCGGATTTTCGGTATATTGTTTTTTTGTTAGAGTTGCTGTCCTGTCCGACATTACTATGCTTCCTCCTTCAATTTTACCAATATTTATGGTAAAGGAATCGGTTTCAAGTAAATCTTCAAAATTATCCAATGTCATTTTTTCTCCATTTACTTCTGTAAAAACCGTGCCTCTCTCAAGTCCTTCTTCTGCCGCAGGTGTATCAGGTAAAACATACCGCAGAAAAGCAAAGATATTGTTGGTACCACTAATCCTGCCCAGGCCATATTCCATACCGGCTGTGCTGCTGCTAATTCCGTCGAAACTTTCTTCAAGAGCTACATAATCATCAGTGATAAAACTGAAACGGTCCTGAGAAGAAATTAAACTCTGAAACAAAACTTCAGGAGATTCAAAACCACGTAGGAAATCAGCCTCTTCGGCATCCGTTGCAAAATATCCATCAACCAGTTGCGGCACATCGGTTTGATAAAGATAAATATCATTCATACCGGAATATATAAACTCCTGTATTTCAATATCTGCTGCTTCTACAGGATTTTCAGTTGCAGCTTCCTTTTCATTTTCTGCCACGCTATTATTAAGAATTTCATCATCCTTTTCACAGGAGATGAAAAAAATAGCAATAGCAGAAAAATATATAATTTTCTTCAATGTCATAATTAGTTCTGTTCTTTGATTTAGGTGCAAAAGATGTAAACTTTTGTATTAGAGGTATATAATGTTTCACTAACTATGCCATACTATTTAGATGAGAAAATAATTCCTTTTGCTGTATATCATTTTATTACTTTTATTTAAAAATGTTTATGCATACGCTACAGATTGGCTATCCTAAATCGGGAAATTTCTGGCTTTATCAAATCCTTCACCGAATTTTTAAATATGGAAATGAAGGTTCTTCAAGCTTTATTGAAAAGCATCCTATCCAGGCCATGGCTAAAACCTGGGATCTTAATTATCCTGAACAATCTGTTATAGATATGATAGATATTAAAGATTTGCAGGTTAGTTACCGTATTAGCAGTATCTTTAAAATGCCCATAGAAGATTTTTCGCAATATCTGAATAATACTAATCATGTCTGGACGCATTCCCCTGTTTGTAAAAGAAGCGGCGATATCCTGAACTTACTAGGTAAGAAGGTATATATTGTAAGGGATCCGCGGGATGTAGTTATTTCAGCTTCCAAATACTTTTGTTCAGATTATATGCTTAAATATTTTCCGCAGGAAATAAAGGATCCGGAAATATATCTGGAACAGAATCTTGAGAGGCTTATGACTGAATGGGTGTGGCATGTTTGGGATTATTTAAGGCTAAGTGAAAAATATAATATTCATATATGCTATTTTGAAGGCTTCCGAAGAAATTTTCAGGAAGAGCTATCCCTGCTTTTGAATTACCTGGAGATTTATCTCAACCGGGAAGAAAGGGAAAAACTGGAGCAGGCGGTGAGTTTCAAAAACCTGAAAAAGAAAAATCCCAGGCATCTCAGGAAAGGAACTTCCGGGTACTGGAAAGAACATTTATCAGAAAATCAAAAAATAACAGTCGGTAAAATTGCAGGGCCTTTAATTAATTTTCTGAATTATTCAGATTTAGATAATGATCAATTTCCCAGAAACTTCCATAATACAGATTTTAAAAATTTAAAGGAAGAAATAATTGCCTCACAACAATTACTCTAGAATTACCACACCCCAAGCTGCCGGCCTATGGTTTTTAACTGCCCTATATGATAGCCGGTGTGGTGCAGAATGGTCATGGCGGCCCACGAAATTGTTTCTCCGTTTGCCTGGACTTTGAAAATAGGTGTTTCAGGATTATTAACAATTTCTATTACTTTTTCAAGTTCCCTGTTGTACTCATCTATAGCATTGTCCCATTCTTCTCTGGTTTCAGGTTGATAATTATCCGGCCAGTGGGCATCAGGCCATACATCTTGGTTGTTTTGGGGATCTTGCATAAATTTGAGGAGAGATTGTTGCCTGGCCCTGATGTGGCCGAGTAAAATCCATGCTGAAAAATGAAGACCGTCTAATATTACTCCGCATTTATCGTAGGAAAATTCACGAAGCAAAATAACATTTGGAGCAAAGCCTCCTTTAAGTAATCCTGTTAATTGTTGCCGGAGTAAAAGCTCTTCATCCATATAATATAAATTGAGTGTTCACGGGTTATAGTTGATTTTTGTGAGAACAAATTATTAAATCTACGGCAACACAAGTCCCGGATTTTATTAAAATTAACAATTCTTTTCAGTACCCATTTTTACATTTATGGAGGAGCAGGATTTCTTTTTTGAAATTATCCTTTTTTGTTCACTTATTATTTTTAGTTTGAGACTTGAAACAGATAATTCATTATATAAAAAAGATATAGGAATGAAAAAAGGAAGTCCGGAAGTGGAAATGATTGTCAGGGAAAAGACTAATCAAAATGCAGAATTTCGCATTATTGGGCTTTCCCGTAGCGGGAATCATGCAATTATCAACTGGATAATAAATCAGCTAAACGGGAAGTATTGCTTTTTAAATTGTACCGAGCCAAAATATAATCCTTTTCTAACCGCCAGGCCTTTAACTGAGGAAGGTGAGGTTTATCAGACTAATATTGAAAATTTCGATCTGGAGAAGGAGCGGCAGGGAAACTTCACATCAAAAGATTATTTGCTTTATAACCATGAAGATTGTTTCCTGGGGCCTTTAGAAAAAACTAACAAATCTCAGCATAAAATCTGGGTGGGAAACTCACTTCACCAGCGGAATATTATCATCTTAAGAGATCCTTTTAATTTGTTTGCCAGCAGGATTAAATCCGGTCTTCTTAGAGGGCACTATCCCGGTCATGGAGGGAAACCAATTTCGATTCTTACCCTTCAGCGAATTTATAAGCAACATGCACGGGAATTTTTAAATGGGAAATATCTAAAAAATAAAGTCCTTATTAATTATAATTCCTGGACTTCCAGCTCTCAATATCGCAGGCAAATTGCTCAGGATCTTGAAATATCTTTTTCCGATGAAGGCTTTAATGAGGTTACTGAAGTGGCAGGCGGAAGTTCCTTTGATGGAACAAGTTTTTCCGGGAAAGCGCAAAAGATGAATCTTCATGATCGCTGGAAAAAATTTGCTGAGGATAAGGAATACTGGGCTATGTTTGATTCTGAAATGATAGAACTTACCAAAAAAATATTTGGTAATATTCCTCCTGTAGCTTTTGCTGAACGTTATTTAAATTCTTCAAATTAAATATCTGTGGTCCTCATAAAAGCTGGTAAGGCGCTTATTGAAAATTAGGTGAGGAATTAAGTATCACGAAGTATTCTTATTTAAAGAAATTCAACTGTATAGGATGTCGAAAAAAAGATATACTATGTAGGAAATATAAAAACAGGTATTTTAGATAAAGAACTAAATTTGTCTATAAACTGTAAGTGTGTTAAATTTATAAGGAAAGCAATTTTCTTAAGATTATGGAGATTTCTAAAGATGCTTATTTTATAAACCTTTTAAAAGATGGTATTGGATATACTGAAGTTATCCGGAACTCATCTAAAGAGTACTGGGATAAATTGATAAAGAATAACCTGGTTAAAATAGATGCTTTAGGTAAGGTTTATCTTACTGATAAAGGAAAGGTGGCGCGGCTAATGGGAATTGAAGAATATCTAAGGGCTGAAAAGCTGGAGAAGGAAATGACCGAATACAGCCTTAAAAAATTGAAATTTCAGAATAAATTGCTTAGCGCAGCACTTCTATGTCTTTTCCTTATGTTATTGTATATAATTTTTGAAAATAATTTTAGTTTCTGATTCTTAACTATTGAGCTGGTAACTACTTCCACATACCTCCAAACCAATCTCCTGAGAATTATACTAGCTGGCAGAATTTAAATAATCTTGTAACCCGCCAAATTTTGGATAAACTACCTAATCCATTATTAGATTATTAAATGCATGGTTGCTTTTAAAACATTGTTCAAAATGGAACAAAAAAGTTATTCATGTGCTATTTCAAATATATTTTTGTTAAAATGCTTACAATTGCTTCTATTGCGATTTATTTAGCAACTTTATTTAATTTTAACCATTCAATATAATTATGAGTAATCCAACTGCCTTTGAAATTAAGGAACTGCTGCACCAGGATACCTATTTGGGAAACGGGGAGCTTAAGAAATGGCACGGCAAAAAAGATGAGGTATTTTCTACAATTTCCTCTGGTGAAACATATAGCAAGACCTTATTGGGAACAGTGCCCCACATGGATAAAACCACCGCTTTGGAAGTGCTGGATCATGCTTGTGATGCTTACGATAAGGGTAAAGGGACCTGGCCAACTTCTAAAGTTTCCTACAGGATTGAATGTATGGAGAATTTTGTCTCCCAAATGAAGCAGGAAAGAGAAAAGGTGGTAAAATACCTGATGTGGGAAATTGGAAAATCCCTTCCGGATTCCCAAAAGGAATTTGACAGGACTGTGGAATATATCTATGATACCATTGAGGATTACAAGCAGCTGGACAGGGATAGTGCCAAGTTCTCAAAACGAGACAATGTTAATGCACACATCCGCCGGGGTCCGCTGGGAGTTGTTTTGTGTTTAGGGCCTTACAATTATCCTTTAAATGAAACATTTGCGCTTTTAATTCCCGCCCTTATCATGGGGAATACAGTAATTTTTAAACCGGCAAAGCATGGGGTATTACTGTTATCGCCATTGCTAAAGGCGTTCCAGTCAAGTTTTCCTAATGGAGTTGTAAATATAATCTACGGTAGGGGAAGGGAAGTAGCGGCCCCTATTATGGCTACCGGTAGAGTAGACGTACTGGCTTTAATAGGCAATAGTAAATCTGCCATTGCCCTGCAGGATCAACATCCTTTTAAAAACAGGCTGAGACTGGTGCTGGGGCTGGAAGCTAAAAATCCTGCCATTATTTTGCCTGATGCCGACCTGGACCTGGCAATTCAGGAATGTATTTCGGGTACGCTTTCATTTAATGGACAGCGATGTACTGCTCTTAAAATAATTCATGTTCATGAGGATATAAAAGAAGAATTCAATAGCCGCTTTGCTAAAAAGGTAGATGAATTAAAATTTGGGAATCCCTGGGAAGAAAAAGTACAGCTTACACCGCTTCCGGAACCTGATAAACCTCGGTATATACAGGAGCTTATCAGCGATGCCAAAGACAAGGGGGCGAAAATTCTGAATGAGAAAGGTGGCAAGGTTTCAGAAAATTATATTTACCCGGCTGTGCTTTATCCGGTTACTACGGAAATGAGGGTTTATAAAGAAGAGCAATTTGGCCCGGTAATACCTGTGAAGCCTTTTAATTCTATTGAAGATTTATTAAATGAAATAGCAGATTCAAATTACGGCCAGCAGGTGAGCCTCTTTGGAAAAGATATTCAGCAACTTGCGCCGCTAATTGATACTTTGGTCAACCTTGTATGTAGAGTAAACCTGAACAGTTCCTGCCAGAGAGGACCCGATGTTTTTCCGTTTACCGGAAGAAAAGATTCAGCCGTAGGAACTTTAAGCGTGCACGATGCCCTACGTTCTTTCTCTATAAGGACTTTTGTGGCTTCCAAAGACAATCCTTATAATAATAAGATACTTCAGGAATTGCTGTCCAGTGATAAATCTAATTTTGTTAGTACCGATTATATTCTTTAGATAAATTAAAATAGAAGAGGCCTGCTGTTTAATAATGGCAGGTCTTAAATCTTAAAAACTGGAAATTTATTCTACCGGAAAATCAAAATAAGTATCCGGATAAGGTTCGTTTCTTAGAGTGTAATGCCACCACTCTTCAGAATAAGGTCTAAAACCATATTTGTTCATAACATTTTTTAGTAACTCACGATTTGCCTGCTGCTTCTTACTAGGTTTATTGCTGTTGTGGTGAGAAATACTTCCGAAGAAATCATAAGGACTACCCATATCCAGTTCTTCCCCTGTATCAGCATCCACAATAGTAAGGTCTACTGTGCTGCCACGGGAATGCCCCGAACGGGAAGCAATATAGCCCTTTTGAAAAAGTTTCGATTTTTTAACCTCGGGATAATATACATTTTTTGCAACAGTGTCTTCTTCATTTTTTGCCCACTCCACAAAATTATTAACTGCCGATTGTGGCCTGTATGCATCAAATATTTTAAGGCAATAGCCTTCGTTTAATAGTTCCTCCTGTACTTTGCATAATGCCTTTGCGGCAGCTTTAGTGAGAATAGCCACAGGGGCATTGTAAGATTGCACAGTCCTGCCTGTAAAATTATGTTTGCCGGCATACCTAATCTCCTGCATTATACCTGGAACAGCCTTTTCTACATAAACAAAATTTTCAGGTAAGACAGCATATTGGGCGTAGCTGCCGGAAAAACAGCTAATAATTACGATGAATATAATGGCTTTCATAAAAAAGTTTGACACTAAATTAAACAATTATTTTGCTTTGTCTAACCTGTAGAAAAGCAATGTTGCCTTTAGAGCCAGATGCTATGAAATACCAGCAGATTGATATGGGTTACTTCCTGTTATTGTTCAAAACGAGGTAGAACTGGTTTTGCAATTTATATCTTAAAACCAGTTGCCTGTTACTTCTTTTGGGGCAATGGCATCATTAACATAATTTACCAGGGATGTTTGCCATAGATTAGCATCATTAATCATCAATCAATAAATAGAACAAATTAATTCTAAAACAAACAATCATGAAAAATTTAATCTTATTCCTGACCCTGCTCACGTTCTGTGCTCTCGCCAATGCTCAAAAAATTAACCAATTAGAAGAAGCTAAAGTAGGCTTTGCCCCTTTGGATGCAAAGATACTAAGAGAAGGTAATACTTCCTCATTTAAAGTAGTGGAAGCATACGCAGGCGAATTTGTTAAAAATCCAATTTCCTTTATGAACAAAAATTTTAATATTCAGAATTTTATTTCAGAAGGTAATTACGATCAAAATGATACCTATGAAGTCACTTTTAGATGTGCCAAAGGATCTCTTTTTGCAAATTTTGATGGGGAAGGAAACCTGCAAAGGACTTTTCAGAAGTTTAAAAATGTACCATTGCCCATAGAAATCTCCCGTGCGGTTTTAAGAGATTATAAAGGCTGGACAATTACCAAAAACAAAGTGGTGGCACGAGGAAAAGGCAATTATTTAGATAAATCTACTTACCGCCTTAAGCTCGAAAAAGAAAATGAGAAACAGAAGATTAAACTGGACGGTAAAACAGAAGGAATTGCAGGTTTTGTGAGCAATTAAATTTCTGTTATAAGTATTGTTCAATTTGAATTAGCCTGCTACCGGAATATTTCCGGTAGCTTTTTTAAGTATAGATTTGAAATTATACAAGCTTGATATTCAATAAAAATGCTTAAAATTAACATGGGATTGCACACCATAAATATAGCATTAAATATATGAAAGCACTTGTTGTGGACGATGAAGAACTGGCCAGGAGGAGAATAATCAATTTACTGGAAGATATTGCCGAAATTGAGTTAATAGGCCAATGCACTAACGGGCAGAAGGCTATTTCAGAAATTAATTCCAAGAAGCCCGATCTTCTTTTTCTCGATATTAACATGAAGGATATGAATGGCTTTGACGTCTTGCAAAAGGTGGAAATTAACCCCAAGCCTATGGTGATTTTTGTTACAGCCTACGATAAATATGCCCTGAAGGCTTTTGATGTGGAAGCTTTTGACTTTCTGCTGAAGCCATTTAAAGATCAGCGGTTTTTTAAAACCATAGAAAAAGTTCTCAAAACAACCCAAAAAGAGGTTGAAGCCCATTTTGAAAAGCGAATGATGGAGTTGTTCCATGTTTATTCCAAATCTTCTTCCAATCTAAAATGTGCAAGTAAAATAGCTGTAAAACAGGGTAATAAAACCGCCCTTATTGATCCGGGAAAAATTTTGTATATCCTGGCATCGGGTTATTATGCTGAAATCTATACAGCGGGCAAAAAGTATATTTTACGGGAATCGCTGAATGCTTTGGCTGAAAGCCTGGACAAGAATATTTTTGTTCGCATTCACCGGTCCAGCATAATTAACATAGAATACGTACAGGAGATAGTGCATTCAGAATTTTCAGAAATTGATGCCCGCATGAGTGACGACAAATTACTGCGGGTAAGCAAATCTCATAAAGACAAATTTTTGGAAAAAATAGGTATATAAATGAAGCTCACCTGGTTTAGTAAGAAGTTCCTGGACTGGAACCTTGTTTTAATTTTGGCCGGTTTTTATTTGTTGTTCGATTTTGTGCTTATTGCGAAGGTGGCATATATGCAATATGTGATGCTTCCCGCGAGGCCGTTTTCATGGGCATCTTTCCTGTTTCACAATATCCTGCTGGATTATGTAATTGTGGTAAGCTATATGACTATTATTGCCAGTAGTACTAAACGTTTTTTGTATAAAAAATATTCATGGGCTAAAATTATAACTTTTCACACTATTCTTTCATTTCTTATTGGAATGGTAATTCGCCTGGTACTTGATTTTTATTCGATTATTACCAGCCAACAAGGTTTTGCAGATTATAACTTCAGTGAAAGTGTGTATGCATTTATGTATGTAATAGACCTAAATTTTTTAATTTATTTTGCCATGGTTTCCATTATCTACACCTATTATTACCTTAAGCAGGTAAAGGAAGCTGAAAAACGGCATATAAAACTGGAAAATCAACTGGTAACTACAAGAATGAAAATGCTCTCTTCCCAGTTGCAACCACATTTTCTATTTAACACCTTAAATTCCATTGCAGTTTTGACAGATGTTGATGCCGGGAAGGCGAAAGACACTATTGCCGATCTTAGCGATTTTTTGCGGGAAATCCTGTATAAAAGCGACAGCAATTGCATTAGCTTAGATGAAGAACTGCGTATCCTAAAATATTACCTGAATATTCTTAATGTACGTTTTTCAGACCACCTCACTATAAACCGTGAGATCGAAGAATCGCTTCGTTACAAGAAGATACCCGCTTTGTTGCTGCAGCCTTTAATAGAGAATTCCATAAAGCACGGCTATTCCTATAACCATACAGATTTGGTCATTAATATTTCTGTTTTTAGCCGTGATAAGAAATTTGTGCTAAGAATAACAAATAATGGAGAATCTATTACTGAAACCCATGCGGAACTGATGAAGAAAGGTGTAGGTTTGCGCAATATTGATGACCGTTTAAAGAACCTTTACGGGAAAGACTATTTCTTTGAAATACGGAATATGCAACCGCAGCGGGGTGTGGAAACTCTTATAGAAATTCCTCTTTGATCTTTCTGCGGAAAATTAGCGGAATAATTTTATTACGTATTAATAAGCCAGAGATACTAAAGGCTTAACCTTTGTCCTCCTTTACTTGCAGATTCAAATATTTTTTCCACAATAAGAATATCCTTTAAACCTTCCTCTCCGGGAACCAGCACAGGTTGATTATTTATAATAGCAA
Organism: Autumnicola musiva; assembly: GCF_031846585.1. Classification (NCBI taxonomy): domain Bacteria; kingdom Pseudomonadati; phylum Bacteroidota; class Flavobacteriia; order Flavobacteriales; family Flavobacteriaceae; genus Autumnicola; species Autumnicola musiva. The sequence continues at coordinate 26,435 of NZ_JAVRHK010000005.1, read as the reverse complement.
GGGCATCATCATCCATTTGTACCGCCTGCTGATTTTTACCAAATGGTTCTAAAACAGTGCCATCACTCGCCTTACCCTTTACACCAGAATATGCCTGGAAGGGTTCCAGGTAGTAGCTGCCTTTAGCGCAGTTAATATCCAGTATATTCATGCTTTCTCCAAAACTGGTACGGCAGTTAGCTATAATTCCTTCCGAAAATTCAAGGGTGAAAATAGTGGTTTCATCTACTTCATCAAACATCTCCGGCCGTTTTGTAGAATGGGTGGCACTAACTGCAACAGGCTCCATTCCGGTGGAGTACCTGGCCCCGTTTAATGAGTACACTCCCATATCATACATGGCACCGCCACCCATCTCCTGCTCCAGCCTCCAGGGGCTTATGTTTGTACCGTAAAATCCTGCATTAGCTTTTAATTCTTCAATTGCTCCAAAAGATTTGGTCTTTGCCCATTTCATGATGGTTTTGGTATTTGCCTCATGTTGCATCCTGTAGCCAATGGAAAGTTTTACATCATTTTCCCTGCAGGCATCAATAATAGAGCGACATTCTTCTGCCGTTTTGGCCATAGGTTTTTCACACCATACATGTTTACCGGCATTTGCCGCTTTTATGGCATATTCGGCATGCAGGCTGTTTGGTAGCACCACGTAAACAACATCAATATCATTATTATTGGCGATGCTGTCCATATTCTCGTAATTGTAAACGTTAGCATCTTTAATCCCGTATTGTTTTTGCCACTTCGGAATTTTCTCCGGGCTTCCGGTTACGATTCCTTTAAGCTCGCAATAATCTGTTTTTTGCAATGCGGGCGCAAGAAGATTTGTACTGTAGTAGCCTAATCCTACAAGGGCTACTCCAAGTTTTTTTGAAGGTTTAGCGGAAAGTATGCCCGGGAAGGGAAGGGTAGAAGCAGCCAGAAACAGGCCTGATTTCTTTATAAATGTACGTCGATTATCCATGGCGGTTTTTTAAGGTTCAATAAGTTAAAAATTAAACTTAAACCGGAAGAAGAAAAATAATTATAGTTAAACCAACAAACTCTTAACGCTTTATTAGTAGTATCAGTAGGGGAGGAAGCTTAATTTTGTATTTATATTAATAAAAACTCATTTATTTTGTCCCCTTTAAAAATTTTTAAATATTTTGGTAGATCCACAGTGTTTCTGATAATTCTGTTCTTTGCCTTTTCTTCATGTTCAAATGACGTGGAAAAGATGAAGCAACCAGTGAAGGAAACTACTTTTACAGACACCATTCAACAACTTCAGAAGCAGGAAGAACCGGAAAAAGATTCCAGGCTGGCCATTAATTATATCATAGATTCTCTTAGCACACGGGAAGCATTGGACAGTTTAAAAACCCGATATTCCGAAGAAGAAAAGCAGATTGTATATGCGATTAATCGAATTGAAGATTACAGGGTAAGTCCCGGAATTCCTTTGGTAATTCCTGATACCATCACAACAGATTTGCTTCTTTACAGCCCATTTCCTGAAAAATTACCCGTTCTGGATTCCATTCCTAAAGCTGTATTGGTGGCACAACGAATTCAGGGTATTGCCCTTTATGAATCGGGAAAATTAATTAGGTGGGGACCTGTGAGTTCAGGTAAAAAGTCCACACCTACTCCAAACGGCCTTCACTATGGAAATTATAAAGCCAAACGCAAGGTGAGTTCCGTAAATAAGGACTGGATCCTGCCATATTATTTCAATTTTCTCAATGTTGAAGGGGTAGGGGTTCATCAATACAATTTACCGGGATTTCCTGCCAGCCATGCCTGTGTGCGGCTAAAAATGGAAGATGCTAAATTTATTTACGACTGGGCAGAAATGTGGCGGCTGGAAGACGATCAGGTTAAGCGTAATGGTACTCCATTTATGGTATTTGGAGATTATAACTTTGATGCTCCCGCCCCCTGGCTTGCTCTTTCAGATGATTTTAAGGCAGATGATTTGACTTTGGAAGAATTAGATACCTTAAAAAATTACGTGAAGTTGTACAGGGAAGATCCAAGAAATTTTGACCAAAAAGAGATTCAGGATATAGCTGATTCAGAAAAGACTTCTTAAATTGGAATATATTCATTTGTAGAATTTTATGAAAATACCAGCGCTAAACTTACGACTCACCTTTTTAGTTGTTTTTGTATTCACTTTCATCCTGAACGCGCAGGAGTCTGCTCAGGAAACCTCGATTACTGTAAGAGCAAAGGCAAAAGATGCAAAATTTATTGGTACCTCCATGGGAGGTGCCAGGATTATTATTAAAGATGCGGCAACAGGAGAAATACTAGCTAAGGGAATTACCAGTGGCAGTACAGGGAATACTGAAAAGATCATGAAGCAGCCAAGGGAACGTCGGCAAAGTATTACAGATACAGGCACGGCCGGCTTCACTGCACAACTTAGTATTAAAAAGCCGGTATTTGTAACAGTTGAAGCCTATGGACCTCTAAACAGTGCAGGAGCAGGTGTAATGTCTTCAACTCAGCTATGGCTTCTCCCCGGTAAAGATATCACAGGAGATGGGCTGGTACTTGAAATTCCTGGATTTGCGGTAGATATATTATCACCACAAACTCATGAAACCGTTGCGGGAGAGGGAATTATAGAAATAAAAGCAAATATAGTCCTCATGTGTGGCTGCCCTGTTACTGATAATGGTTTGTGGGATGCAAATCAATATGAATTAAAAGCTGTTATTAGTAATGATGAGGATAAAATAGTGAAGGAAATTCCTTTAAAAACGGGTGCCAAATCCAGTACTTTTTTAGCCGAAATAGAGCTTGAAAAAGGTGTATATGAAATCATGGTTTATGCTTTTGATCCTGCTACAGGCAATACAGGGCTGGATAAAACTCATATAATTGTAAAATAACATTTTGAATTAATTAATTCAAAAAATTCAGAGGTTAATTTATGCCTCCTTTAATTCCCCATTTAATAACCCCAGTTCTTCTATTGTTTTAAGCACACCGTTTTCATTATTGTCATGGCTTGTAATGTACCTGCTGGCATTAATTATTTCAGGATGTGCATTTTTCATGGCATAACTATACCTGGCATTCTTCATCATTTCAAGATCATTTAGATAATCTCCGAATACGAGTGTTTCTTCAGGGGAAATATTTAGTTCTTTCTGCACGCCTTCAATGGCATTACCTTTATTTGCTGTAAAAGAAGTAATATCAAGAAAAATCCTTGCGGCAACGGCCACTTTATAATCATTCTGAAATTTTTCGTAATGTGGCAGCGTGTGCTCTTCAACACCTTTAAAATCACATACAGTGACTTTTAAAAAAGTATCTTCCACATCTTTAAGGTTATCTACTTTTTTAAGACGTTTATAATATTGCTGAATTTCTTTTATAAAACCTTCGTCGTCACATTCAACATAAGCAGATTCTTTTCCGCATAAAACTAATTGAGCACCCTCAGTTTCTCTACCAATGTCAATAAATTTCATAGCGCCCTCTCTATCCAGCGGATTTACATATAGTTCCTTTCCCTTATGGACTACATGTGTGCCATTTTCAGCAAAAAAAAGCATTCGGTCCTTAATTTTTTCAAATTTTGATTCCAGGTTATAAAACTGGCGCCCGCTGGCAACAGAGAACATAATTCCTTTTTCAGTTAGAGCTTCTTCCATTTTCCAGAAATCCTGGTGCAACTCATGCCTATCATTGAGAAGTGTCCCATCCATGTCGGTAACAATCAATTTTATCATATACTTCAAAATTTTAAAGATGCAAAGATATTGGAATGAAGCTCTCTTAATGTTAATTCCAGATCAATTTTATATGTGGTACCATAACCTATATTAATTCTTTCTCTGGAATGAAGGGATTATTATTTATAATAATTTTAAATAAGCTTTTTTTTCTGATACAGGCTTTTTACATTTGCTGCTGTTATTTAAAACAAGTCTAAATTAATACTACTACTATGAATCAAAAATACTTTCTGCTAGGCCTTCTGCTGGCAGTAGTACAATTAGGTTATACCCAAACCGGAGGTAGTCTTCGGGGAAAAATAATCAACAATAACGGAGCTCCGGTTTCCAGTGCCAATATAGATATAGAAGGTACCACCATTGGAACTGAGTCAGATTCTGAAGGAGAATTTTCACTGCGTTCCATACCCACGGGAAATTACACCCTTAGAATTTCTTACGTAGGTTATCAAACCAAAGAAATAGCTGTTTCAGTACAGGGTAATCAAACCACTACAATTCCAAATATTATTTTGAATAGCAAACAAGAGCAGTTGGGAGAGGTAGTGCTTCGTGCTAATGGCAACATGAATGACTTTTCGCGTACAAAAAGTGATTATGTGTCCAAAATACCTCTAAAGGATATTGAGAATCCCCAGGTTTATAACACTATCACCACAGAGCTTTTAAAAGAACAGGTAGTAACCGATTTTGGTGATGCTCTTAAAAATGCCCCCGGGATTACCCAATTATGGGAATCTACCGGTAGGGGTGGAGACGGTGCTGGATATTTTTCAATCAGAGGTTTTGCAGTACAGCCAACTTTGGTAAATGGATTGCCCGGTTTAACAAATGCCAGTCCTGACCCTGCAAATATTGAACGAATTGAGGTGGTAAAAGGCCCTTCAGGAACTCTATATGGCAGTAGTCTTATTTCTTATGGCGGTCTTATAAATATTGTAACTAAAAAGCCATACAATTATTTCGGAGGAGATATTTCTTACACAATGGGAAGTTATGGTTTAAACAGGATCACTGCAGATGTGAATACACCCCTGGATGAAGCAGGAGATGTGGCTTTACGGGTAAATACCGCCTATCACTGGGAAAACAGCTTTCAGGATGCAGGTTTTCAAGAATCATTTTTTGTGGCTCCTGCCCTTAGTTATAAAGTAAACGATCGGCTTTCGTTTTACCTGAATACTGAGTTTTACAATAGTGAAAGTACTAATCCTCTTATGCTGTTTCTGGATCGAGGTTCTCCACTTACTGTGACCAATATGGAAGAATTAGCTTATAATCCTGACCTTTCTTATACCAGTAACGATTTAACTGTAGAAAATCCTAATTTCAGCCTGCAGGGCCAGATGTTTTATGACCTTTCCGATAACTGGACTTCCCAAACGGTCGTCTCCAGAAGTTCCGCGAAAACTGACGGTTATTACTCTTACCTTTACGAAATAACCAATTCTCTAAAGGAGCAGGATGAAATCCCCGGGGAAGTTACGAACCTTGATGAGGGAGTGGTGTTTAATCGATATATTAATGATCAGAATTCCACTACTTTAACTACCGATATTCAGCAGAATTTTATAGGTGATTTTGAAATCGCCGGTTTGCGAAACAGGATGTTGATAGGGCTTGATTATTTTAACAGGCAAACCATTAATAACAGTTCCGGATATATTACAAACGGGAGAGTGTACATTGGTAATGCAGATAATCAAAATGTAAACGAGAGCGTCTTCGGAATTTATACACCAGGTAATTATATTACTGATAATGATAATGGAATACTTTCTAAAGCAGCTACAGACGATTTACTGGCAGGTGCTGCCAGAAATAATGCCTCTACAGAAGAGAATATCTACAGTGCCTATATTTCAGATGTTATAAACTTTACCCCTCAGCTATCAGCTATGGCGAGTTTAAGAATAGATCGTTTTGAAAGTGAAGATAACAGCCAGACTGCTTTGTCACCAAAATTCGGAGTTGTTTATCAGCCATTGATGGATAAAATTTCAATTTTTGCCAATTATATGGATGGATTCAGTAATGTAGCCCCAGACGAGGAAGGAAATCCTGAGGAAGGTTTAACCACAACAGTTACGTTTGATCCAGAACATGCCAGACAGTTTGAGGTAGGTACCAAATTTAATCTTTTGGAGAACAGGCTTACCGCCAGCTTGAGTTATTATGATATTCAGGTTTCCAATATTGTAATGGAAGACGCATCAAGGCCATTTTATTTTGTGCAGGATGGAGAACTTTACAGTCGGGGTTTTGAAGCAAGCATTATTGCTACTCCACTGGAAGGCTTGAATCTTATAGCAGGTTATAGTCATAATGAAAGCGAATTAACAGAATCTGACCAGACAGCCCTCTTAAACAGAAGACCGGAATCTGCGGGCCCTGAAAATCTGGCTAATCTATGGGCAAGCTACAGGTTCTCTGCAGGTAATCTTCAAGGCTTCGGATTTGGTTTTGGAGGGAATTATGCAAGTGAAAATATGATTTTTAACAGACAACTGGGGGTTTTTACCCTGCCTTCCTATACTGTCTTTAATGCTTCTGTTTTCTACAATGTTGAAAAATTTGCCATTACTCTTAAACTGAATAATTTAAGCGATGAAGAGTATTATAATGGATGGTCTACGATTAATCCTCAAACTCCACGGAATTTTGTAGCTAATCTTACTTATAAGTTTTAGATGTTGAGTTAGTTGACTATGCCGTCCGGAATATATTACAGATATTTTCGGGCGGTTTTTTGTTTCTGAATTTGAAGAACAAAAATGATAAGCCCTGCAGCTTTTATGTTACGGGGCTTTTTTGTGGAAAATAAGGCTTGATTTTATGAATATCCGGAAACCGCAATATAATGGTTAAAACCTTCTCCTGTTCAAAAATTCTTAGTACTAAAAGTTCTCAACTGGTGCTTGATGTAGGTTTCTGATGTTATGAATAAATACGGACATTCAAATAGATTTTTTCAAAGTTTTAAATAATAAATCTTTGCTTAGAAAATCCCCCTTCTGGCTATCTTGGAAAAATTATTTTGATTTTGCTCATGATGGAGGGATATAAATTTTACAAAATTTATCTTTGAGTGACTAAAATGCTATGGGAGAGAGCACCATTACAAGTACCAAAAATCGTATTGACACCATTGATGTGTTAAGAGGATTTGCCCTGGCCGGAATTCTGTACGCTCATATGATTATATGGTACACAGGCGCATCATTGCCTCAGGAAGTATATTTTAAATATGGCAGTACAGCCGATGGGATAGCATTCGGTATTTTTGGAGCTCTTGTACTCGGGAAATTCTTTTCTGTGTTTTCTTTTTTATTTGGGTTAGGTTTTTATCTTCAATTTGGCAAAAACAATTTTGGAAAGGGAAATTTAAGGACTTATATCTGGCGTTTATTCCTGCTTTTTCTAATTGGTGTGTTGCACCATACAGTTTGGCGGGGGGACATATTGGCCATATATGCCGTTTTAGGAATAGGATTAATATTTTCCCGCCTTTTACCTCTAAAACTCATTCCTGTACTTGCTTTATTATTAATTTTAAACCTTCCCGTACATATATATGAGTTTTTCAAAGTAGGACTACCGGATGCGGCAGTTAACTTACCTATGGCAGAGGAGGCAAAAAAATACTATTCTCTGGTTAAAAATGAAGGTTTTACTACAGTTTTAAAGGAGAATTGGAGCTCCTGGCCGGCTAAAATTAAATATCAGCTGGAAAGCGGGAGATTGTTGATGACCTTCGGATTTTTTCTTCTGGGTTTTTATGCCGGGCAGATTAAATTATTCACTTCCATAGAGGAGAATGTTCAGAAATTCAAAAGATGGAATAAAATTATGGAAATAGCTATCCTTTTTTTGCTGGTAACGGGATTGCTGATGCTGCTAAATAATTATGTTACTCTTCCCAGAATTGAGGTAGTACCGGAATTGAAATGGCTGGCGGGGTTCCTCTATAGCATTTACAATGTTTGCGTTACTATCTTTTATATCACCGGAATTACTCTCCTGTTCAGAGTAAAATCTTTTTACCCAATACTCAAACCATTAGCGGCAATGGGTAGGATGGCATTGACAAATTACCTGCTACAAACCGTTTTTGGCCTGATGCTATTTTACAATTTTGGGATGGGCCTATTCGATAAAACTTCTCCCGCTCTAAATATATTGATGGCTATTGCCATTTTTTACTTACAACTGAAATTCAGCCAGTACTGGTTAAAATATTTTACACAGGGGCCGGTGGAGTGGTTGTGGAAATCACTCACTTATCTAGAGTTTTCTTCCATAAGGCGAAAGAGAGAATCATACTCTGTCTCAAAAGGATACTAAAACTGCTTAAGATGGTTCTTTCAGCCTAAATCTTAATAGCAAAAAGCAAAATTCAGGTATTCTGTAAATTAATTGAAACGTTACAATATTTATAAAATATAGCTAAGTGATTAAAAATATGTTCTATCTTGAAATCCAACAATAGAGCTTATGGATGAAATGGAAAAATGGAAAGACAAAACAGAATCTGATAAATTAACCGAAGATGAAGAAAAAATCTTTGATCAGCTTGGTTTTAAAAAAGGGACTTCCCGCAGAAAATTTTTAAAACAAATTTCTGCGGCCAGTTTAAGTATGATGGCTTCTTCTTATTTTACTTCAGAATTATTTGCAAGTACAGCCAAAGATCTTCCTGATGACCCGGCGGTTTTTCTTAATGAAGTAAAAGTAAATTTGCGGGTAAATGATATGCTGAAACCGCTAACACTGGATTCCCGTACCACCTTACTCGATGCACTACGGGAACGCTTAGCACTTACCGGGTCTAAAAAAGGTTGTGACCACGGACAGTGCGGTGCCTGTACGGTAATGATTGATGGTAAGCGAAAGCTTTCCTGTCTTACATTAGCGGCAACCTGTGAAGATAAAGAAATTACCACTGTTGAAGGCTTAGCAGAAGATGGTGAACTTCACCCAATGCAGCAGGCTTTTCTAAAACACGATGGCTTCCAATGTGGATATTGTACTTCAGGGCAAATCTGTTCTTCGGTAGCGCTTCTTGAAGAAGCTGAAAATGGGGAAGCCAGTTATGTAACGGAAAATTTCAAAAATATTGAAACCAATATAAAACTTTCCGAAGAAGAAATCAGAGAAAGAATGTCCGGAAATATTTGCCGTTGCGGAGCCTATAATAACATTGTTCAGGCTTTTAAAGAAGTACATTCGGGTGATGACGAGATGCCTACCTGGGTGTTCGCCACACAGGAGCAAATGGAAAAGGCGAAGAATTCTTAAGAATAATTTCATAAATCCCACACAACTACAAGGGTTGAAATTCAGGATATAAAACTAAAAACTATGAGACCATTCACTTACACAGGTGCAAAAAATACAGAAGAAGCGCTGCGGGCGGCAAATTCTAATACAAATGCCCATTATTTAGGGGGAGGCACAAATTTAATAGATTTGATGAAGGAGGATGTGGAGCGTCCCGATGAGCTTATTGATGTTGCCGGTCTGGACTACAAAAAAGTTACCCCGAATGAAAATGGCGGTTTAACCTTGGGTGGAATGCTGAATAATTCTGAAACTGCCAATCACCGTGAAGTCCGTACAAAATACCCTTTGTTGTCCATGGCAATGCTTTCTGCCGCCACAGCGCAACTTCGAAATATGGCTACCAACGGTGGAAACCTTTTACAGCGTACACGTTGTCCTTATTTCTATGAAACCTCCATGCCCTGTAATAAAAGAGAACCAGGTACAGGATGCGGAGCTTTAAAAGGTATGAATGCCTTACATGCTGTTTTTGGGTGGAGTGATAAGTGTGTTGCCGTACACCCTTCAGATATGTGTGTGGCATTGGCGGCAATTGGGGCAAAAGTAGAAGTTCAAAAACAAGATGGCTCATCCAGAATGATTGAATTCAACGATTTCCACCGTTTACCGGGAGACGATCCTGAAAATGACACCAATCTTATGCCGGGAGAATTAATCACTGCTATCCACTTATCAGAATCCACATTTTCAGATCATTATTATTATTTAAAGATCCGGGAGCGCGCCAGTTATGCTTTCGCTTTGGTTTCGGTCGCAGCTGGTTTACAAATCAAAGGTGGGGTTATTACAAAAGCGGGACTCGCAATGGGCGGGATAGCACATAAGCCCTGGAAATTAATCGATGCTGAAAATTATCTTTCCGGAAAGATTCCCAACCAGGCAAATTTTGAAGCTGCAGCCGAGCTTACTATGAATGAAGCAAAACCTTTGGAAGACAATAAATATAAGGTGGAAATGGGTAAAAAAGCTATAGTAAGGGCACTTACCCAGGCTTACGAAAGAAAAGCATAAGCCAATTAAAAAAATCAAAAAATTATTATGAATAAATTTAAAGCATCTGGAGTAGGAGAAGCTATTAACAGGATAGATGGCCGGTTAAAAGTTACGGGAATGGCAAAATATGCTTCTGAATTTCCTGTTGAAAATAAGCTATATGCACAGGGAATTAATAGTACAATAGCTAAGGGTGAAATTATTTCTGTAGATACTGCGGAAGCAGAAAAATTAGATGGGGTACTGGCGGTAATTACGTATAAAAATGCTGAAAAGCTAAATACTTTTGATGAAGAAATGCCGCAACTCTCTACAACAACTATTGCTCCTGTTTTGCAAAGTCCAAAAGTTAATTACTATGGAGAATTTGTGGGGGTGGTTGTGGCTGAAACTTTTGAGCAGGCACAGTATGCAGCCAGATTGGTGAAATTTGAATATAAACAGGATTCAAATCCGGCCATAGATTTTGATGAATCAAGATCAAAAGCCTATAAACCCAATGAGAATTCTGATTATTTCCGTGGAGATATGGCAGCCGGAATGGCAGAGGCTGATGAAACACTGGACGCAATTTATAATACTCCTATAGAACATCATCATCCTATGGAATTGCACGCCATTATTGCCTCCTGGGAAAATGGAAAAGTAACTGCCTATGCAAGCCAGCAAATGGTTGAACACTCAACGATAGCAATATCTGATACATTTCAAATTCCAAAGAAAGATGTTAGGGTAATTGCCGCTTATGTAGGTGGGGGATTTGGTTCTAAATTAAACACAGAGCGTCATGCAATTATGGCGGTTATGGCTTCAAAAATGCTGGGACGTCCTGTTCAGTTTACCGTCACCAGGCACCAAATGTTTACCAATACCGGTATGAGGCAATTTAATGAACAGCGAATGCAGATTGGGGCAAAAAGTGATGGTACACTCACTGCTATGTCTCATGAAACTTTATCTCATACTTCTACATATCAGGAGTACCAGGAACCTTGCGGGATGATGACAAAAATGCTTTATGATGTTCCCAATAGTGAAATAAAGTACAGGTTAATACCAATGAATTTTCAAACCCCTTTTGCTATGAGGGCTCCGGGAGAAGCAACCGGAAGTTTTGCATTGGAATCTGCAATGGATGAAATGGCCTGGAAATTAAAAATGGATCCTGTTGAATTTAGAATAAAAAATGACACACAAATAGATTTAAGTGAGAATAAACCATTTTCATCCCGGCTCTTAAAAGAATGCCTGCGCATTGGTGCGGATAAATTTGGTTGGGAAAACCGAAATATGAAACCCCGAACCAAACAGGAAGGTAACTGGCTTATAGGCTATGGTGTAAGTGCTGCTTCACGAAGGGCACCTTACAGGGAAACATCTTCAAAGGTAATACTGGAGCTGGATGGTAATAAAGTTTATGCCACCATCCAGATGGATGCAACAGATATTGGGACAGGGAGTTATACTATTATTGCCCAAACTGCTGCAGAATACCTGGGGATTCCAGTAGAGCAGGTGACGGTGGAACTGGGAGATTCATTGTTTCCGCTTACACCAGGCTCGGGAGGTTCCTGGGGAGCAGCCTCTTACTGTAATGGTGCGCGTGCCGCCTGCCTGAACGCTATTTCGAAATTGAAACAAAATAGAAATATAGGTAAAGATGAGGATATAGCAGTAGCCGAACTTTTGAAGACAAATAATCTGGACAAATTTGAAGCTGAAGGTACCGCAACGCCATCAGAGGAATTTAAAAAGCATTCAGTTTTCTCTTTCGGAGCTAATTTTTCTGAAGTGTGGGTAGATAAAGATACAGGGATGTACCGAATTAAAAGGATGGTTAATGTAGGTTCTGCAGGGAAAATTGTAAATCCTAAAACTGCCTACGGTCAAATTATCGGTGGGTTAACTATGGGAGCAGGAATGGTATTGGCGGAGCAGACTAAAGTGGAGCCAAACTTTGGTAATTTTATTACTCGTTCCCTTGCCGATTATCATGTGCCGGTAAATCTGGATATGGCTAACATTGATGTGGTTTTCTTACCGGAAGAAGATAAAATCGCTAACGCTATGGGCATCAAGGGTATTGGTGAACTTGGTATCACAAGCGTTGCCGCTTCAATTGCAAATGCCATCTTTAATGCGACAGGAAAGCGAATGCGGGATTTGCCCATTACTCCTGAAAAATTAATTAAAGCCCCATTAGAGGCCGGATTGGTGTCATAACCTATACAATATAATTACTAGGACAGCATTTAATCTTGCTGTATTTTTAAAAAGCAAAAGCCCCGCAAACACTAATGTTTCGGGGCTTTTTAGCGGAGAAAGAGGAACTATCCAAAAATCACGAAATCCCTTTATTCCTGCACCTTTCAGAGATCCTGTTTTTAGTGTAACCGAATTTGATACCTTTAACTAAATTTTAACGATAATTCTAGTCTTTTGTTATCCATCCTCTGCTTCTTTATTGTTTAATATTCTATAATTCCTGCTTTAATTTTTTGCTAAAACCGTTGTAGATGAAAATTTCATAAGGTTATAAATATTGTAGTTTGAGTTAAACTTTAAATTAATAATATGTTTATGTACCTGGAATCTTTTCTGCACCCAAAGCTTATAAAAATTCATCTTCCAGTTTGCTGTTGGCGTACTCTTCCTTTTTTGTTTAGAAGAGCTTGTTTGGATTTTCTAATGCTTGTCATAACTGGAATTAATTACATTACAAGGAAAATAGCAGGGGACATGAATCGCAAAAAAGTTATCTTATGATTCCATTCATATTCTCATCCCACATTATCATTTTATCTTTTGAGGGTTCTATTTCCCGTAGCATACGCTTGGTTTGCAAAGGGTCTACACTATAAGTGAGCAGACAGTGTTCTATCCTCTTTAATATAAGTTCCTGCCACTGCATGTAATCCCCTGTATGAAAACCATATTGCTGATACTGATGTCCCTGCCAGCATGTTATAAATACCCAAACCTTCATGTAAATATAATCGCTGCCTTTTTTACTACGTTTAGCAGAAAAGAGGTAATCACAGGAAACGCCTAGGTGTGCATCTTCTACAGTCTGTTGTGGAGCCTCACTTCTAATATTTCTTATATCTAAAAGTCCCATAAAATACATTTTAAACAAAATTAGGATAAATTCCATTTGCTAGGAAATAATCCTAAAGCTATTTTTGCTTTCATGATAAGCGTGGATATATTTAAAGCAGATGAGGGTAAGGAGTACAAATTGCCGATTGTTGATGCAGGAATTTCGGCAGGTTTTCCTTCCCCGGCGGACGATCATTTGGAGCATTCCATTGATCTTAACAGGGAATTTATTAAAAACAAAGATGCCACCTTCTTTGGGAGGGTAAAGGGAGATTCTATGAAAAATGCCGGGATCCATGATGGCGATCTACTAATAATAGATAAAAGCATAGAACCTATAAACGGAAAAATAGCGGTGTGTTTTATTGATGGGGAATTTATAGTAAAGCGGTTGAAAATTGAGAAGGATGTGATTTGGCTTATGGCGGAAAATGAAAATTACAAGCCTATAAAAGTTACCGGGGATAATGACTTTATTATTTGGGGAATTGTCACCAGTGTTGTAAAAAATATGTAATGTTTGCCTTGGTAGATTGTAATAATTTCTATGCTTCCTGTGAAAGGGTTTTTAACCCAATGATTAAAGATAAAGCCGTTGTGGTGCTGTCTAATAATGATGGCTGCGTTATCGCCAGGTCAAATGAAGCTAAAGCTCTTGATATTCCTATGGGAGCTCCTGCTTTTTTATATGAAAAGATATTTAAGAATAGAAATGTACAGGTATTTTCCTCTAATTATGCCCTTTATGGGGATATGAGTTCCAGGGTGATGAATATTCTATCTGGGTTTACTCCGGAAATTGAAATCTATTCTATAGATGAATCTTTTCTAAAGTTTGAAGGCTTCAGGTTTTTTGACCTGAGACAACTTGGACTGAATATGGTTGAAAAAGTAAAGCGGGGAACAGGTATTCCAATTAGTGTGGGTATAGCACCTACAAAATCATTAGCTAAAATTGCAAATAAAATTGCTAAGAAATTCAGTAATAGGACAGGTGGAGTGTATATCCTGGATTCCGCAGAAAAAATTGATAAGGCACTGGCATGTACAAGAATAGAAGATGTATGGGGAATCGGATGGCAGCATGCTAAAAAGCTTCAGGGGATTAAGGTCTATAATGCCCTACAGTTTACAAAGCTCCCTCACGAATACGTGCGAAAGGAAATGACACAGGTGGGGTTAAGGTTAAAAAGAGATCTTTCCGGTGAAAATATTTTGGATCTGGAAGAGCCGGTCATCAAAAAGAATATTGCCGTAACACGGGCATTTGAAAAAATGTATTCCGAATACCATGAACTAAGAGAGCGGGTAAGTACCTACTGTGCCAGGGGAGCCTATAAACTCAGAAAGCAACAATCCTGCTGTAGTATGATCTATGTTTTCCTGCACACCAATCCTCATCGGCAGGACTTAAAGCAATATAGGTGTAATATAGCCGTGAAGTTGGCTTCTCCTGCAAACTCAACAATTGAAATTACCAAAGCTGCTTTATCTGGCCTGGCCAAAATTTTCAGGCAGGGCTATGAATACAAAAAAGCGGGAATCATACTTATGGGATTAATCCCGGAAAGCCAGCGCCAGTTATCGCTGTTTTCTACAGTAAATTCAAAACATGAACAACTGATGAAAACCATCGATCACCTAAATAGAAATTTGTCAGATAAGGTGAAATTTGCAGGGCAGGATCTTGGCCGTACCTGGAAAGCAAGGCAGGAAAAACTCTCTCCGAGATATACCACAAGGCTTGAAGAAATCTTATTAGTTCATGCAAAATAGATATTTTTATCTAACAAAGCCTTTAACTTATTTGGTACATTTTAAAAGAATTTCCAGATAGAGGATTGTCCTTACTTCAATATAAATTTTTTCAGCAATTTTGTATTTTCTTCTCTTTGATACCAGTCATTATAAACCAATTCCAGTTCCTGCACTTCAAAAGATCCAAAGTCATGTTTCCTGTAGTTTTGTAGTACCTTTAAAAAATTATCTTTTTCATTTAACTTATGGCGAAACCTTACTACGGTAGAATGTGCGGTTTGAATGGAATATCTCTTATCGATTGTCTGTTCCAGATCTGAACTTTTAAAATTTATTCTGAGATTATTTCTAAGAGAATTTAGCGTTTCTTGCTCTGGAAAACCCTGAATCATCACTCCAGAAGCAGCAGCCGTAATCCCTTTAAAACTAATTTTAAATTTTCCTATACCTTGAAGACTTCTTTTTACAAGATGCACATATTCCGGTACCGAAATTTTTTCTATACTAAAACCATCATAACATGAAATTATTGACATTACAGTAATATGTATGTCTGAATTGGGATAATAATACTGGGAAGGATTTATTTCTTTCAAGTCCGAAAGAAGATTTTGGATATTATATGTAGTTTCTTTCGGTGGGCGAAGAAGTAATGTAATGCCAAATCTCTTATCCAATGGAGAATCAATTAAATGATCTTGTTTGTATTGATCACTTTCAATTTGTGAAACTGCCATCCTATAAAGCGTAGTATAATGTTCAGAAAAATTCATGAGTTGAACTGGGAATGGTTATTTCTTTCTGACCAAACTGGAATAGGCTTCAGAAAATGGCCTCCTGAAGCCTGGTTCAAAATAAAAACCTCCTAAAAAAGGAGAGCGATTTTTTACTTTTTTGATTCTGCGATAGAGACTTTGCGAAACTCTTTCAACAGCTTTTCCAGCTCTAAAGAAGATTTTCTTGCCCTGGTTCCGGCGCTTTTGTTGCCACTTTCCGATTGCGCGTTGGCATCGGTTTGGAAGGATTGGTAAGTAGACTGAAGGTTTTCAATAAGTTCTTTCATGATAGTAAATTTAAGATTAGAGTAGCTAAAATAGCAGAATATTATCTCGATGCCTCAATTTTCCGCTTTTTCTGGAAATAAATAGCTTTATTTTTGGTTCAATATCAGGATTCTTACTTTTTCAAGTTGAGAGTCAGATTTCCACAGTACCTGATCTATATCTCTTTCAATTTTTATGTCGGGTTCTGTCCCAAATCCGTCAAAGATTTTTCCGTCTTTTTGAAAAGAAACCATCGTACTTATTTTTCCCCGTAATTGTGAATTTGGTAATTCAAACCGCTCGCTATTCCCACTGGAACCATCGGTTGTAACCCCTACAATATGGACATTTGGAACTCCTTTAAAAGCAGCAACAAAAACTGATGCCGCACTAAAAGTTTTTTCATTGGCTAAAATGTAAACAGGTTTGTCATAGTAAAAGTCTGGTTCGGTTAATTTCTTCCCATTAAATAAACCGAAATAGTATTCACTGTATTTACTATCATCTAAAACATACCTTGGTTTAAAGGTCTTCAAAAATGCCGTAATTCTTTTTTGCTCGATAGGATTCAATTCTGAAAAGGCATACAAAAACCTGGTATTCAAACCTTCTTTATAATCTTTTGGTAATGGAATTGGGCCCCTTTGTTTGGTAGCGTTTATTACATATACCGAATCCGGATGCACTAAATACTTTGCAAATTCATACATTAAATCCCGGGTGCCGCCACCGTTGCTTCTTAGGTCGATAATTAAAGCTCTGCTCTTATCTTTAATAGATTTCATAACAGTATTGACCTTTTCAAAAAGTTGAGGTGCTTCCTCTTCATCGGGCAGGGCCGGAAGTTTGATGTAAGCAATATTATCTTCTATTCTAAAAAGTGGTTTTATAATTTCCGGATTATTGTAATCTTCATCTTTTACAAGAATATAATTTCTACCGAATTCTTCATCCCAGGGCCGAAACCTGACTGCTTTTTCAACCGGTGAAACGATGATCGTGGTATCGTTTTGAAATGTGGCATCCGTAAGTCTTAGTTTAATTTCTTCAGGCAGGGTTTTACCCAGTAGTTTATAGTTTTTTTGAATATCACGAATATCCCGGACCGCCCTGGTAAAATAGGTTTCTTCTGGAGCCATTAAATCTTCAGGCCGTATTTTTTTTAGAAAATCTTCGATAGGCATTCCGTCAATTTTTTTGAGATACGGGAATTTTGGATGAAGTATTCTTAGCGCCATGTTTGTATTTAAATCTAAAACAACCACCTTTTGATGTAAGGGTGCATACATAAATGGTAAAAAGAGCGAATCTATACTGAAGCCTTTGATGTAAGAATGTCTGTCGCCAATTTTTCCTATGCTTTTGGTAAGGAACAATCCGAAATTTTCAAGTGGGACGGAGTCATGTATGGTTTGCAGATAATTTTCAAAATCCTTTTGGAAATCATAATCGTTTAGGTACACGTATGAAGCGTTTTCATTTAGGATTGTGGTCAGGAATTCCAGATCCTGCTCCACCTGCGTCTTGCTTAAATTCCTTTTTTGTGCTTTGGAAGTAGTTAACAGCAGGCTAAAAAGTAGAAATAGGAGAAGTTTCGTTTTCATGAACGGGTTATTTTATAGAATTAGGAAAAACAGGCAAAGTCTTAATTGGAATTACCCTTTTTCGAACAACGCTAAAATCTCATCAGATATATCATAGACATTCCGGTGTTTTTGATTGGTAAGAATGATGATACTAAGGTCGTCCTGCTTAAACCTTCTAATCACGCACTCGTAACTGGCGCTGGAGCCGTGATGGGAGTGTTCCACTACCTGCCCATTTTTCCAATCACATCGTCCCAGTGGAGCCTGGATATTAGTACCCTCTTTTGCTTCCTGCGAGAGTATTTCTACCGAATTCTTACTTACAATATGAAAGGAATCCAGGTGATGAAACCATTGATACATATCTTCTGTAGTAGCACTGAATAAAATCAGGGGCATGGAAATTTTATAACTGTCAGCTTCGTAATTTTCATTGAAGGGAATGGCCATCAAAGTTTTATCCTTATAAGGGTACTGTTCGCTAATTTTAGAGTTTTCCAATCCATAAGGATCAAACAGGTTTAGACGAGCATACTTTTGGAAATCCTGACCGCTGATATGTTCTACTATTTTAGTCAGTAATATCGGGCTGTAATTGGAATAAAGATAGTCGCTCCCGGGAGAGAAATCGAGCTGTTTTATCTTTTGTAAATCGCTCATGATCATAGCATCGGTTACCGTTTCCCCTTTACTGAAGTGGCCGCCCCAATCGATTTTTGGAAGTCCGCCGGAATACTGTAGTAAATTAAGAATAGATATAGTGTGTGCCCAATTGGGAAGCCCGGGTAAATATGTACTTAATTTATCCTGCAGCTTGAGTCTCCCGCTTTCCTTTAGCTGCATAATAGCAACTGCAGGAAACTCTTTGTAAACGGATCCGATGTTAAACCGGTAGTCTCTGGTTAGTTTTTTTGTTTTATTGGCATCGGCAAACCCAAAAGAATTTTGATAAAGTTCTTTCCCGTCTTTTAGCACCAGCACATTTCCGTTGAGTTTGCCGTTAAGGGATTTTGAGGTAAGGATGGAATCTATTTGCCGGGATATCTTTCCGGAATCATTCCCTGTTTGCCCTTGGGATTTTAGGAAAGGAAAGAAGATTAAAATTGATAAAATGATCGAGGTTGATAATGAATACTTCATAAGATGATTGATGTAATGATGTATTTATAGGACGGCTTTAAGGGAAAATGTTACAGGTTTAATTTGTGGAAATATTTTTTCAGTTATGATTTGATCGTTTTTGGAATTATTCAGTCTTGGTATTAGGAGCTGATTAAAAACCTAATCCGGTCATAAAATAGTCCTTTATTCGCTATTTGCCCGTTCCAACAGTAATGATGAAAAAGATTTTACACCAATTTTTATACAATTTTCATCAACTCCAAAATTTGGTGCGTGGTTCATGGCGATTATTCCTTTTTCCCGATTTGAACCGCGAATTATTTAATTGTGGAGGCTTAGTTCTCTATGCGCGATAAGAAAAGATTAAGGATATACTTTTTAACATTACCGCAAGCAACCTTTTGCCGTGTCCCTAATCTGTAGTAGATAACTTATAAAAATAAATGGGATGAATAAAAATATTTATCTTTTGCTAATGATTTTATTATTCTCAGGCTGTTCAGATGGCGATACAGGCAATGATCCGCTACAGAAGTCCTTTAACTTTAATACAGGAGTGGAGGAATGGCAGGCCGACTTTGCAGATTATCCGGAAGGTGAAGAAAGCTTTTATGAATTGGAATATGCGTATGCTGCACTTCCGTCCCCGTTGGATCAGGATGATCATGCTATCAAACAGTCGGGAAATAACCATAGTGATGATCTGTTTATGTTTATAAAAAGGAAAATCACAGGGCTAAAGCCCAATTCCAATTATGATATCACTTTCACCCTGGAATTTGCAACCAATGCCCCTGATAATTCTTTTGGCGTCGGTGGCTCACCCGGAAGCAGCGTTTATATTAAAGCAGGTGCAAGCCAGGTGGAACCGGTGAAAGAACTGGATGATAATGGGATTTACCGGATGAATATAGACAAGGGAAACCAGGCTGAGGAAGGAGAGGATATGATTAATCTTGGAGATTTCTCGAATGGTCTGGAGGAAGATGTATATGCTTTAAAGACCTTAAGCAACCAGGATCCATTTGTAATGAAATCTGATGAGAATGGGGAGATTTGGGTAATTGTGGGTACAGATTCCGGTTTTGAGGCTGCTACTACTATTTATTACAATAATATTTTAATTAGGTTTGACTAAACCGGAATCGATTTATGGGCTGGCTACGGCAAAAAATAGCTTATTTTTAAAACTATACGGGATCTTGACCACCGGGAAATTTAAAACTTAATCCTACTTTTTACCCTAAAAAAACTTCTTTCCTGTAACAGGTAAGGGATTCGATAGAAGGATGCCATTCTTTTTTGCAAGGTAACAGGATAGGCTGGTTATCAAATTGGTGTAAAGTAAATTCGGAATCTTTATCGTTGACTAAAGCCGAAACTTTTACTTTATAATTTGCTGTTATGCTTATTAGCTCGCGGTCAAAGGCGCGATAGAGAATTGAGGAAAGAGCGATGTCATTTTCAATGGTATAATTGAAAGGGTAAATGTGCCGGCATCAACCATTTCTTGTGCTTCTTTACCACTCATTGTAAGGTGTCTTCGATAAAAACGCTCGTAATTTCATATAAATGAGCCGATTTATAAATCTATTCGGTTCATTTTTTTACTATATTTGAGCCGATTAATATTTCTATTCGGCTCATGAAATATAACTGGCAACAAAAAGATTGGCCTGAATTTAAATATTCTACGGTTGAAGTGGAGAAAGATCTCTATGCTTTTTCTGAAAGAGCCGGCAGGCTCAACGGAGCAATGGAGGTTTTGCCGGAAGAACTTCAATTTGAATCTATCGTCGATTTATTAGTGGCAGAGGCTCTGAAGACTTCAGAGATCGAAGGAGAATACTTAAGTAGAAAGGATGTCATGTCTTCCATCCGCAATAATCTCGGGCTAAATAGTAAACGGGAAGCCGTGAAAGATCAAAGAGCTCAAGGCGTTTCTCAAATGATGGTTGATGCACAAAAACATTTTCAAAAGCCATTATCAGAAAGAGTGTTGTTTAATTGGCATGCGATGTTAATGAAAGGAAGTTCAGCTGTAAATATGGCTGCCTGGAGAGATCACAATGAACCTATGCAGGTAATCTCCGGGGCGATGGGAAGAGAAATAGTGAATTACGAAGCTCCGCCTTCTTCAACCGTACCTATTGAAATGAAAAATTTTATTAATTGGTTTAATAATACTGCGCCGGGTTCGAATGAAGAAATAAAACAACCTGTAATTCGTGCTGCGGTGGCACATCTTTATTTTGAGAGCATCCACCCTTTCGAAGACGGTAACGGCAGGATTGGTCGCGCTATTTCAAAGAAAGCCCTTTCCCAATACCTTCAACGACCTGTTTTGCTAAGTCTTTCCAAGGCGATTGAAGCCAAAAAAAAAATTATTATGAAGCTTTAAAAAAAGCACAGCGGTCCAACGAGATAACCCCATGGATTAATTATTTCGTAAAAACAACCCTGGAAGCTCAGGAGGATGCCGGGCAGCTTATCAATTTTTCAGTGAAGAAGGCAAAATTTTTTGATAAATTCCAGGATAAGCTAAATGAGCGACAGCTCAAAACAGTAAAGAGAATGCTTGCAGAAGGCTATAAAGGATTTGAAGGCGGTATGAATGCCGGTAAATACATTTCTCTTAACAGAACCTCTAAATCTACTGCTACCCGTGATCTTCAGGACTTATTTGATAAAGGTGCTTTTATTAAGAAGGGTGGGGGAAGAAGTACCAGTTATCTGCTGAATTTATAAACTTTCACCCCAAAAACACTTCCTCCCGGTGCCAGATTAAAGACTCTATTGATGGCTGCCATTCTTCTTTTTCCGGCAGGAGGATAGGTTCGTCTTCAAACTGTTTCAAGGTGAACTCCGAATCTTTATCGTGGACTAAAGCCGAAACTTTAACTTTATAATCTGCCGTTATGCTTATTAGCCCGCGGTCAAATGCCCGGTGCAGGTTAGGAGAGAGGGCAATGCCGTTTCTCACGGTATCGTCATTGGAAAGGCTGAAGGGGTGAATATGGCAGGCATCGATCATCTGGATATTTGGCGTGGCCATAATGCGCATTCCCGAGATACAGCAACGATGGTCGTAAATCCTGGGGATACTGCGCTTAAATAGACCGCCGCGTATAAACAGTTCTTCCTGGTACCGGCTTTCGTCTAATTGGGATTTTAAAAGAAGTAATCGTTCCCGGTATTCTTCACCCGATGAATGGGTGATCTGGTATTCCAGCTCCGACTCTTCGGCAGAATCACGGTTATCCCTGTAATTGGTTTTGGTAGTATAAAAATACTGTTGTAGTAATTGTGCTTCAAGGTATTCGCGGGTTTGCGGCTGTTGCAGCAGCAGGAATAATCTCGGGTCAATCTGGGCAAATGCCACGGTTTCCTGTAAATTTTTAAAACTGCGTATGCTGCCGGAACGGGTGATGCCAATTTCCATTCCCGGTTTCGCCACCAGCTGCCAGAAAGGTTCGGAACGCATATGGAAAAAAGGGAGGGCGAAATTCTCTGTATGGCCGGTATCTACAACCTGATTCCAGGTTTCCCTAAAATTCAACAGTAGTTCAGGAGTTATAAAGAGGCGGTTATCCGTAATCTGGTTTTTTCGTATTCCCCGTATGACTGCTAAAAGCATTACCGGCTTATGCGGGGCTTTTCCTAAATGTTTGCTTACCCCACGCTTTAATTTTTTAAAGAAGTGGGAGTATTTATCCAAAATTTCCGGGGGAACAATGGGTTCTTTATTCATAAATTTAAATCCTGAACCACGTGAGCATGGCTAAGAATAAAACAGGTTTTATTCTTTCTCCCAATCAGCTACTATTTTTTTTGCCTCTGCTATGCTATAAATTTTACCTGCCGCTATATCTTCTTCCCCTTCGGCAATCATTTGGTTTAACCGTCTTTGTTGTTCCATGTATTGCCGTGCGGTCTTATGCAGGGCGTTTAATAACTTTTTATCACCAATTTCTATGTATTTATGCAATTCCTCCCGTAACTCCAGTGCTCCCATAACTATAAAAATTTAGATTATAAAGGTACAAATTTGTTGTTTAGGTTTACAATCTGAATTTAAACGGGACGCTGTCCCGGAAATGCTATTTTGCAAATAGTGTTTGCGGTTTTCCTGTGAATCGCCAGGCAGGGTCAGACCTTTTGAAAAAATGAGATAAAATCGTCTCATTTGTTTCAGGTTGGTCTGAGAAAATCCCATACCGAACTCCTTTGTCAGTACTTCTGAAAGTCCATTTAAGAGATGTTTTCGGTAAGCAGCTCTTTCTTAATTATTTTGTTCTTCCTCAAAAATCATTTTGCCTATTTTAAATTAGGTAAGAACCATGGTTTGGTTTACAGACCGTACTACTTTTTGCCGGGCACTTTGTAATAAATCTACTACTTGAGAAAAAAATCTTTTTGTTTCAGGTTTACGGGTACTAGCTTCAAATCTATAAATAATTTTGCTTTAATGTATTAGCGTCTTATGAGTTGAGTCTCCTAAATGGGTGCTAAATTCAAGCTTTTAAAGTGGCACTGTTTTACCGAAACAGCTGGTGGATATTCATGTGCAGTTTCACAGCCTGTAAACACAACAAAGCCTGCAAAGAGATCTATGAACGAATAATAACCAAGGGAAAGAGCAAGAAACTGGCATTGATTGCAGTCTGTAATAAACTTCTTAAACAAGCTTTTGCGATCACGAAATCAGGCCTGCCTTATGATGAAAATTTTGTATCAAAAATGGAATAGTTTACTTGGAACTTAGCTCAGTTCTTTGTTGTGAGCTGGCTTATAGTTAGATTTTTCCTTCGAAAGTTTTTTCCTGGCTATAAATTGTTATTCCAAATAATTTCCATTCTAAAATTCCACTTGCAATGAAATCATTTTTTTCTTTTTCATTCTTGTCTGTTGTATTAACAGATTCAATTTTCCAATCATAACCGCTTACTAAACCTGTAAGATAACTTGTTGCTCTTATAGGAACTAAAACCTCATTTTTATTTGAATAGACAACCGATAAATTGATATTCATCGTCATATTTTCTTCTAAAATAATTGTCTCCGATTGAGTACTATTTTCTAGGTTGTAATTGTCATCAATAATAATACTATCTAATTTTTCAGAATCATTAGCTGAAACTATATGAAATACACCTAAAATCAATATAGCAATTGAAAGATTTTTAAATTTACCTTCAAATATCTTTTTTCCCTGAAATAGCAACCCAACAAATAAGTATAAGAAGAATAAGAGAATTGTAATATTTAATATTGACCAGAATAATTGTATCATAATTTTTTCATTTAAGCTTGCTCACAACGGTTTGCGGTTCTCGCAAGTTGCGGGAGTAGGCCCTATGTTTGTATAAGGATAAAAGTGTAAGTTTCAGATGGTTATTGTAATATAGTAATATCTAGTTACTTACTTTAAATCCAAAACCTATGCAGACACAAAGTACACAATTCGACTTCACCGGCCAAAATATTTATGTTGGTATCGACACCCACCTTAAGAGCTGGAATGTAACGGTAATGATGGATCCATATTACCAGAAAACCTTTTCCCAAAATGCTAATGCCCAGACCCTCTTGAACCACCTAGAGGAGAATTACCTGGCGGGAGTTACTTCAGTGCCTATGAGGCTGGTTTTGCCGGTTTTATGCCTCATTATCGGTTACTGGAACTGGGTATTCAATCCATTGTGGTGAATCCTGCAGATGTTCCCACTACTGGAAAAGAGAAGGTTCAGAAAAATGATTCGAGGGATAGTAAAAAGATCGCCCGTTCTCTAAAGAATGGTGAGCTGACTCCAATTTACATTCCTTCTTTAGAAACTTTGGCAGACAGAAGCCTTGTTCGGTTGAGAAAAACCATTGCGCGAGACCTTGCAAGAACCAAGACCCAAATCAAATCTTTTCTTCATTTCAACGGTATCGATATTCCGGAAGACTTAAGCAAAGAGAAATGGACTAGAAAGTTCGTCAAATGGCTTGCCGAAGTGGAGATTGGTTTCTTCCGGGAAACTCTGGAGGGTCATTTAGCAAAGTACTATTATTTTCATGGGCTTAAGCTTGATGTCAACCGAAAGGTTAAGGCACTTTCTTATGCGTTGTTGGCAACTGGCTTTATTTCCTTTTAATTCTATAAATTTCATTTTGTACTGTTTTTTCTGTACTAATGATATCTTGCATCATTAATTTTAAAAGTTGCTTTTTATCAATTCCAGTTTCTTTTGTATTTGAGTAAATGAACTTCATTAAATTTTCAATCTTCGTATTCAATATTTCTTTCTGTTCTTCAATATTGGCCAGAGCAGATACTTTATTGTATGACATCAATTCAATTTTCGTATTAGAAATAGCTTTCCAAGAATTTATTTTGATTTTAGGCATATGAATTCCCTTAGCTTTTTTCACAGCAATTAATATTGAAATTTTGCTATTCTTTTCATAAAAATCAAGAGTGTCAATAAGGGATTTTTGAATCTCTATATTGTCAATTATATCTTCATTGGTTTCATTTAATTCTTTATCAATTGAAGAAGAAATCTGGTTTATATAGTTTGTGTTTTTTCGATTTTCATTCCAATTATTTATATAAAGAGCTATTAAAATTCCGATTGTTACTGGAATAATTTCTTTGATAAAATATTTGGCATAATTTGAGAATTTATATTTGATTGATTTTTTTCGGTCAGTCATATTTTCTTTTGAATGATAATCGCAATTATGTTTCGTAAATTTCTATCCTTATTAGGATATAATTTTTCAGCTTGTTGCCAACGGCAGTCTGTCCCAAAACTACCTGATTATGTTTTAAAAATAGTTGAAATTTTTTCGACAATACCCGTTATTTGCGATGAACCGATTGTTGGCACAAGTTGATTTCTTAAAAATACCTGATTCAATCAATTTTCTATTATTAAAGAATCTTTATATGTTTCAGTTCCACTATTATAATATGTTTGATATTTAATTTTAGAGCTAGATGAAATTTCATTTAATTTATTTGCACCAAATAATGCAGTTAAAATGATCTTATCTCCCTCTATTTTAGAATCAATATATCCAATGTTGGATCCTCCTTCGTTCTCAATTTTCCAAATGTTTGTCTGTGTATATTTAAGAATCTCACCTTCCTTTTCTTTTTTTTTCTCAGATTTCCAATTAGATACAGCGAGAGAAAGGTCATAATTTCCATCATTATTATTATCAAAATAAACTCCCCACTCATACTCCCTAGCATTGACTTTTAATCCATTACTATTAAATCTAAGTTGTGTTGGCAATTGTTTAAGGCTCAATTCACATACTATTGAGGAATCATTAATTGTAGTTTGCCCATTAACAATTTTCATATATTCAGGTAATGCAGCATTGGTTTTTATATTATATTGATTTTTACAAGCACTAAATAAAAGCACTGTTAACGTAATAAATAGTCCTTTTTTCATATCTAAATTTTTTAATTAATGTATGGCTAAATTTTTTAAAATATCCAATCTATATATCTCATTTAGTATATAAATGTATTTATCCTTTCTCAAATTAACCTCCAAGTATTGCCTCAGCAAATCTAAAACTGTTGTTATCTTTTATTCAATCCAACCATAAACCATTGTAATCAATTTGTGCCAACGGCCGCGGTTATCGCCAGTTGGCGGAGTAAGGGACGCGGATTTGTCGGCTTAGAATTGGTTTGTTTGTCAAGGTAAATATTTTCTTTATAACGCTACCGCTTATTGGCGATT
>NZ_JAVRHK010000049.1:0-2177 GCF_031846585.1 Autumnicola musiva | reverse complement strand
CAGAAATATTCTGATAACTGGCATTTAAACCATTTGTACGATCCGCAGAGTACTTCATCAGGCTCCATTATGCCTTCCTATAAATGGCTGGTCCAGGATGAACTGGATAAAAGCAATACTGAAGACAAAATGAAAGCTATGCAAACACTGGGAGTGCCTTATTCTGAAGAAGAAATCGCACGGGCCGAAACCTGGATGCTGGAACAGGGAACTCAAATTGAAGAGAATCTTTATGCCGATCCAGATTTCGCAACTACTTATGAGGCCGATAAAAAGTATGCGGCAGAAAATAACCTGGACTTTACCGAAATGCGGAACCGTGAAATCGTGGCGCTTATCGCTTACCTGCAACGTCTGGGTACCGATATTAAAGCCAAAGACCTTCATGAAATCTCTAATAATTAAAATAACAAGGCATGTTGAAGTTTGTAAAAGGACCATTGGAAAGTATTGAAGGAGTATCTATTTACCCTATTATCTCACTTCTTATATTCTTTATTTTTTTTACCGCTTTGTTCTGGTGGGTGTTTACCGCTAAAAAAGAATACATCAATAAAGTGAGCAAGCTCCCGCTAGAAATTGAAGAAGATGAAACTAAATTTTCAGCCGAAACAACCAATTAATCATGAAAAAAATATTTTCCATTTTAAGAGTATTAGGTTTAGTAGCCCTGGCCGTTATTCTGGCAGAAATGACTTTGGAAACGGGGGAGGAATCAGTCTTCTCAACTTATCCTGTACTTTGGCTTATACTTCTTATCGTTTTAATGATTGCAGTGGCGATAGAAATTTCGGTATACTCCCTTCATACTATTCTTTATAGATCGCTTACCCCCGATGCGCGTGCAAGATATGATAATGCCATTGCGATTAAGAAACAAAAACAATTTCATTGGTGGAAAAGGAAATATAGGGAATTGCTTGACAGAAAACCCATAGAAGCTGAAGACGAAATTATTCTGGATCATAGTTATGATGGTATCAGGGAGCTGGATAATAATTTGCCCCCATGGTGGCTGTACGGTTTTTACGCCAGTATAATTTTCGCGTTTGGATATATGATAAAGTACCATATTTTAGATGGTACCAGCCAGAAGGAGGAATATTTGGTTGAAGTTGCTGAAGCTAAAGAAGCCGTGGAAGAGTATAAGAAAAACGCCAAAGGTTTGCTTACTGCAAATACGGTGGAACTCTTAACTGAAGAAGCCGATATTGAAGCTGGTAAAGCCACGTTCGCAGCAAATTGTGTAGCCTGTCATAAAGTAGATGCCGGTGGTGGGATTGGCCCTAACCTTACAGATTCGTATTGGATTCTGGGTGGCGGGATCAAAAATGTCTTTAATACGATTACTGAAGGAGGACGACCCGGTAAAGGGATGGTTTCCTGGAAAGCCGATTTGAAACCTGATGAGATCGCACAGGTGGCTAGTTATGTATTGAGCCTTCATGGCACTACGCCGGCAGATCCTAAAGAACCTGAAGGGAAATTGTACATCGATCCCGATGCCAGGGTAGAGGAAGTAGAAGTTGAGATGCAGGATTCTACTTCCGTAGAAATTAAAATGGGCTATGATGAATAAAATATGGATTAGAAACCGGAAAAATATAACGTATCTGAAACTGCCATATAACAGATACGACCTCCCCAATAAGACGAGATAAACATGGAAATAAAAAATAAATAATATTAGAAAGTTAGTTGTGGAAAAGCAGGAGCACGAAAGGTTTAGGGACAGTATTGGCACAGTGACTAAAGAAGGAAAACGTTCCTGGATATATCCCAAAAAGCCTTCGGGGACATTATATAAGTACCGTAAATATATAAGCTATTTTTTACTTGCATTCTTGGTAGCTGCACCTTTTATAAAAATTAACGGCAACCAATTTCTAATGTTCAATATACTGGAGCGGCGTTTCAATATTTTTGGATTTCCTTTCTGGCCACAGGATTTCTACCTGTTCGTAATCATAATGCTGCTTGGCGTTATTTTTATCGCTTTGTTTACCGTAGCATTTGGCAGGATTTTCTGCGGTTGGATTTGTCCTCAGACTATTTTTATGGAAATGGTTTTCCGAAGAATAGAATACTGGATAGAGGGGGATCGTGGGAAACAGATCAGATTGAACAAACAGGCCTGGAATGCAAAAAAAATTAGGAAAAAGGGAATAAAATGGTCC
>NZ_JAVRHK010000048.1:0-2393 GCF_031846585.1 Autumnicola musiva | reverse complement strand
AATAACTAAGCGTTCGTGTGGCCGGAACGGCCCAACATGAACGCACTGTTGACTAAACCGGTGCTTTGCCGATTAGTATATATGGGGATTAGTCTGTTTTTAGGAGGTAGTATTTGTTGGATAGTACATCTAGCCTCTATGCAAGATATCGGCTTTTGACTATTGACCTAAAGTCAAGCTGCTTTTACTAAATTTTTTTACTGGCACTTTAAGTATTTAATGTCATTTTGATCGTTTTGGGCCATAGATTCCCTGTTACGCCCGGAAGGATCGTTTTTCATACTCATTTATTTGATTGTTTTCTTAGTTTTTCCATCCAGTATCCAGGTGGGCCTCGCGGGGTAAAGGTAGTAAGGGTCTCCAATTTTCCTTTCTTGCACACCGGACAAAGCTGGTGTTGTAGTGGTTTACGCTCCTTGAGTTGTACCTGCCCAAGGCTTTTCTGTAGCTGGGTAAGCGTGATTTTTTTGTGGTAGGAGCTCAGGATCCCATAATGACGGATGCGTACAAAGCCTTTGGGAAGTACGTGAAGTGCGAACCGCCTGATGAACTCTGCATCGGATAAACGTAACAAGGATTTCCTTCCCCGTGGCGGTAGTCCTTTACAGCAAATGTAACATTTTTATTATCTAGGTTTTTTATCCGGTGGTTACTGATGGCGATCTTGTGGGTATAGCGGCCAAGGTATTCCACCACCTGGGCGGGACCTAAAAATGGGCGTTTGCAGTAAACTACCCAATTGTGTTTGAACAGGCTTTCATAGAAGTCCGTGGATTGTGTTGGAAGTTCCTTGCGAAGGGAAGCTACAAAACGGGCCCTAAAAACTTTGCTCATAGCCTTAACCGGGAACAGGTATTTACCTTTGCTTTTTGCAGATTTCCATTTGCCACTTTGGGCAATACCACCCCCAGGAACAATACAATGCAGGTGCGGGTGCAACGATAAGTTCTGGCCCCAGGTATGAAGGATGGCAATCATCCCCGGTTTGGCACCCAGAAATTTAGGGTTGGATGAAAAACCCTGGATCACCTGCCAGGCTATTTTGAACAGCAGGGCATACATTTTTTTAGGTTCATACAGGCATAGGCGGTTGAGCGCTGATGGCAATGTGAAGACCACGTGGAAGTAAGGCACGTTTAGGAGTTCTTCTTCCCGTGCCCGAATCCATTCCTCCTTTTTATGTCCCTGGCACTTGGGACAATGGCGGTTCCGGCAACTATTGTAGCTAAGGTGGAGCCTATGGCAGGAAGGATTGTTACAGCGGTCGATGTGGCCACCCAGGGCAGCAGTGCGGCATTTGCGCAAGGCGTGCATGGTTCTTAGCTGCCAGCTATTGTAACAGTATTTGGATAAAGATTCCGTGTTCCTTTCCAGCACCTGGGCCACCTCGTGAGCAGCAGGTTTCACGGCTACTCCCTGTATAGCCGATCCAACGGACTGAACGGCTTCTGCCTACCTAGTTGTGCCACGTGAAGGTAGGTGAGCGTGGTTTGGATATCAGCGTGTCCCAGCAGATCCTTTACGCTGATAATATCCAACCCCATCTCCAAAAGATGGGTGGCATAGCTGTGCCGAAGGCTATGGGTAGTGATCTCTTTTTGGATCCCGCTGTGTTTACGGGCTTCCCGAACGATCCATTGCACGCCCATTGCCGATAACTGGGCTGGGGCTCCTTTCCTGTCGTAACCATTAAAACACCAGGTGGTAGGGTTATCTGCAGCGATATATTTTTTTAGGCCACGGATCTGCATTTGGGATAAAGGAACATAACGGTCTTTTCTTCCTTTGCCCTGGCGGATGTGTAGCATCTTACGATCAAAATCCAGATCTTTGAGTTGCAGGCCACGAAGTTCGAAGCAGCGAAGGCCGCAGCCATAGAGCATGGCAAGTACCAAACGATGTTTGAGAAGTTTGGGTGTTTTAAGCAGTTGTTTAATTTCACTACGACTTAGTACCACTGGAAGTTTGTGGGGACGTTTAATGGAAAGTAACATGACCCGCATCTCTTCATTCCAGAGATACGATAGGCATAGCGAAGACCGTAAATAGTATGCTTAAAGAAACTATCGGATGGTGTTTTGTGCTGGGATTTTAAGATGTGCAGGTAGTCCAAAACCTGTTCTTCATCGAGAACCAGGGGACTACATTTAAAATGGAGGGACATATGCGCAAGGCAGCGGGCATAGTTGGTAAGGGTACTTTGACTTTTGCCGGCCAGTGCTACGGAACGCTTTAATTTACGGTACAGCTGATCAAACTCAGGTACAGAATTACAGGCCCTCTCTATGAGGGTACTACTTTTTTTTCATAACTTTCAATGAATTAATTACACAATACCTAAAGGTAGTGATAGTGATTTAGATCTCTTGAAGCTACCTTTAGGTTTAGTTCAA
>NZ_JAVRHK010000047.1:0-2724 GCF_031846585.1 Autumnicola musiva | reverse complement strand
GATGTTAGCCACTGGCTTTTCCCTTTAAATACATTTCAGGGGTTAAAACGGCGATTTCACTCTTTTTAAAATCTTTTATATTTCGAGTTAATATTATTTTTATTTCTCCATTTTCAATGGCTGAGAAGTTTTGCAAAGCATCTTCAAAATCTTTGAAATTTGAATTTAAAGCTCCAAAAACGGCTTCTTTATCCATTTTTATAATCTCGATTATATTTAAAAGTTGCTTTATTTTCTCAATGATGATTTCGTGCTTGGCTGATTTTCTTAGTAAATAATATACATTACAAATTATAACTGGAGTTGTGAATCCTTTTATTTTGTTTTCTTCGCATAAATTGAGAATTTCTGTTGCAAATTCTGCAAAGGGTTCACGATCAAAAAAGAAATCCAGGATCACATCTGTGTCAATAAGAACTTTATCCATTATGAGTATTTTTCTTCTAGCCTGTTCCTTAGTTCTTTTTTATAATCCATATTTTTTTTAGGTATCTTAAAGGAGCCTTTTAGCGATTTTACAACTGGATTAAGTTTTTTATCTCTTTCCATCTTTTCTTCCTTGGTCAAGATTTTCAAATAATTTTCAATAATGTCGGACAAGCTGCGATTTTTATCTTTCGCATATTCTTTTGCCCTTTTAATTATTTCCTGTTCGATTGTTAAGGTCAGCTTTGTGTTCATCGTCGTATTTTTATAAGTATAAATACAAATATACAAAGAATTTTATTGCACGTGCTTATTTTTGATTTATTACACGTTTTTTTGTGAAGCTTGTGGCTAACGGTTGCGGTTATGGACAAGTTGCGGAGTAGGGAACGCGGATTTGTCAGCTAGTTGGATTTTAATTGATAGTTAAAAATAACAATTTTCAGCACATAAACCGCAATTTACTATAACCGCTGTTGCCTATTGGAGCGCGGAAACGAATTTATATTAAAAACGGTCATTATTAACCGTGAATTTTTCTCAGCGCCAGAGCGGAATTTTGTTTTGGAAGTTTTGAAACATGAACTGAAAAACTGTTCTTCCTGTGGAGTTACTTTCCGAGGTTAAAAAACAAATCTTTATAATTTATTCGATGTTGAAAATTGCCAATTTTCAGCCGAGCTCTTGTTGGCAACGGCCGCGATTAACGCCAGTGTGCGGAATTTAGCACTCGGAGTTGTCGGCTTGTTGTTTTTTTATTAGAAGTTGAAGTTATCATTTCTTCTGGAATACCGCATATTGGCCTCGTTAATCGCTGTTGTAGTGCGTTTTCTATTCCTCTAATTCGTTATAATTAATTGTCCTGCTTTTACCATCAAACCATGCATTAAGACATTTTAAATTATCTAAGTTTTCCAATCGTTCGATTTTTTCGGTTTGGGAATCTGCTCGCCAGGCAGCTTTAATATTTTGGTTAAACATTTTCTTATTGTCTACAGTTTCAACCAAGGCTATGATATTTCCGGCATTCTGGTTCTTTAAATCAAATTCACAATAACCAATTGTTACTTTTCCGGAATTTTTCGATTTAATAATCAGAGTGTCTAAAACCGTGTATGTTCTTTTATTACTTGTGGTTGAATTAATCTTGGAATAAATGATAAGATCATTGTTAACCTTATTCAAATGAAGTAGGCTATATTCTTTATCAATTTCTTGATTAATAAAAGTGGTATCAGATACTTTTTCAAATTCTTCTAAAGCTGCTATTTTTTTATGATCAGAAAACTTGTTGCCAATTAGTGATTCTTGAGTGTTCTCAACACACGAATTGAGAAGAATTAATATTGATAAGATGAATAATTTTTTCATTTAAGTAGGATTTATTTTGTTGAAAATGCACTACAACGGTTACGGTTACCGCAAGTTGCGGGAGTAAGGATGCTGATTAGTCGGTTTAGTGGTTTTAATAATTGGTCTCTAAAATAACTATTTTCAACAAACTACCCGTTATTTGCGGTGAACCGATGTTACCTGCTTGCAATTTAGTGTGTCATTTCTTTTAATTTCGAAATGATTTCATCTCTATTTTTATATTTCGCTTTTACAATTTCTCCTTCTCGATTTCCATCAAAACCTCCATCGACAATTTTGCTGATCTCTTCTTGAAAAATTAAATAATCTATGTTTAAGTTTTTCCATTCGTCGTAGATAAATGTTCCATATATTTTACCACTAATTTGATAATGTCTTTGGTTCCAGGAGGTAATTATAATTAGTTCATCATATTGATCATTATCTGCATTGGCAAAAAAGAGATCCTCAATTTTTGGATCACCTCCTTCTTGATGAATTGTGTCGATTAATATTCTTTTGTATTTATTGTTCTTTGGAGTTCTTATAAATAAATTTCCGATCAATCTTGTATAGGTCTTATTATCAGAAGTCAAATTTTCATCCTTGAAATTCTCTTTATAAAACACAAAAATTCCTTCTTTGGAATTCCATTTTGCAACTTTTATAAACGATATTTTTTCTGCTTTTTCGGGTTTATTTCTTAAAGCAAATTCCTCAATTGAATCATTGGAGTGTTTTTTTATTGCTTGTCCACTAATTAATAATGGGAAAAGGATTATTATAAAAATGGAAACAATATTTTTCATAATTGCTTGCAGGTAACGGTTTGCGGTTATGGACAAGTTGCGGGGTAGGGAACGCGGATTTGTCGGCTAGTTGGATTTTAATTGGTAGTTAAAAATAACAATTTTCAGCACATAAACCGCAATTTGCTATAACCGC
>NZ_JAVRHK010000046.1:0-2878 GCF_031846585.1 Autumnicola musiva | reverse complement strand
GGTAGATTTTAAGGAATTATTCCGTGTATGCTGAACAGGGAATTTATTTTCTTTATATCTTTGGTGGAAAATAGAATTAACTGGTGTGGCAACGTGGTGAACAATGAATACAACCGTTTACCTGGTTGTAAGATTGTTTGGCTTTATCTACTGCCGATTCGCAGTTTGCATGAAATCCTAAATCTTTTCGGTTACTTACTCCTGGTGCATACCTGCAGCTTTCTTTATGAACCTCCCGATCTCCGTTTGGCTGCGGCTGAGTGTTTAAATAATAACGTTCCATAACTGTGTGTTTTTAGGTTAATATTTACAAAGTTAAAGCTGTTGAAGGTTAGTTGTTTACGGTTTCTCGTAAAGCAATGGAATTTTTTTAGAACTTTAATGGAGAATTATCATTGAAAGATCTCCATAGAGATGTTTTGTTCTATGACCTTAAAAAGAATCATTGCGTAGTATTGAGCAAATATTCATTAACATATTAAGGTATTTTTTTGGTGCGGTAGGTCACCTCGTTGCCGTGATAGAGGTCAAGAATCAATGTAGATTTTGATTATATCATTCTCCCAATATCTATTAAATAAAACTTTTGCATTAATCTATTGTTTATTCCAGATTAGCTCACTCTATATTGTATACACGGTTCTATAAATAATGCGGAATATCAGAAACTTGAAAATATATCCAAAAGAACGGATACCCGTGCTTTACAGGAACTGATAGATAAAGAATTTGTTGAATGAAAAGGAACAACAGGAAAGGGAACTTCGTATATTTTTCGCTCCAAAACAGCAATGGGGTCATAAAGGGGTCAAACGAGCCACAATGGGGCCATAAATTTGCTGATTATAAATAAATCCTTCATTATCAATTGTTTTGAAAGACCCTATCAGTTGTTAAGCGGCCAGTATAGCACGTTAAACATCACTCTTACAATTTCTCACTCGACAAGTTATATGATAGCCAGCACAGTGCAAGATATAAAGACAGTAATATAGACTAAAAAAGGTTAGGGTAAAGTTAATGATTAAAAAGTCAAAGAACATTTACGGTTTAAAATGAACCATAAATGTTCTTATTTGCAAATATTTTAATAGTCAGTTATTTTAAAAGACCCCATTAATAATTATGCAGCTAACATCTCCGCCAAAAGCTTTAAGTCCTCTATTAATTGGTTCGAGTTTTGTACCATAAGGGTCACTTCTTACTACTATAGATGTCTAAAGATGTCTTTAAAACCTCGCTAAAAGCGGGGTTTTTTATTTCGGCAGATACCCAAATTTAGTCATTTTTAGTCAAATTCATTAGCCCTATAATTAGCCCTTCAAAAAAAAAGAATGAATTTATTACACCGTTACTGTTTTCCAAAGTGCTTGAAAACGGTAAATTAGAAGCCCTTGAACGTATGTAATTAAGGAAATATTAAAAGAGACCGGAACAAGGAAAAGAAAAATTAATTATTTCTATATAGACGAAACTGGAGGTATTAATAATAATTCCGAATTGTATGCGTATGGATGTCTAAAAACGGATTCTCCCTTAAAGATTATTTCTGTTTTAGAAAATTTGATATGTGATCTAAATCAGGATCTTTATGACAGAGAAAATTTAAAAAGTATTAGAGAAAATGGGTTTCATGCTACCAACGATCATTTTCATTTTTATCGTATTTTACCACTTTTAAATATTAGAGGATATTTTGTGGCTGTTTATAAAAACAGTAGTTCTTTAAAGAACTAAAAAAGGAGAAGGAAGATCACGAAATAATTAAATTGATGTTGACACGCCTTATTGTGCCACGGATCACTAAAAATAAAAACGACAGGAACATATTTATAGTAGAAACATTAGAAGTTCAGGGAAAATCTTTACAGAATATCCTAGAAGAAATTATTAGTCCTTTGAAAAAAAGTTTGACATAGAATTTTTAATTGAGGGAAAAGAAAACATAAATTTATCAACTGTAGATTATTTTTTGTTCAATCTAAAAGAGATTTTAAGTAAAAAAAAATTAGATGACAGGGCAGCAAAAACATTTGAGATTTTAAAAGATCGGATTGCTTTGATTAACATCTTAAATGATGACACATTCTACAGTAGAAAGGGAAAAGAAGAAGAAATAATTAGTATCAACAACTTGAGAAAAAAACTTGACGGTGGTATAGGGTAAACTGGCTAGTTCTTCTTAATTGGCTTCACCAAAAATGACGAAGAACCCAATTTGATCCGTTATATCTAGGATGGGCTCTAGAAATAACCCCATGCGGGGTTAATTCTATGTTTGGTCATTCTGATCATAAATTCGACATTGTATCTTTGACCGGAATTGGTTGGAAAGATCCATTTTTGAGAATGAAATAGGATTTGTATCTAAAGGGAGTTCGATTACATCATCATAAAAAGTGTGCGGACACTTTTATGTTAAAAATTTGCAAATATCTTTTATAATGGCGTATATTTGCTGTGTTTCCAAAATGTTTTATGGACTGAAGCCCAATAGCCCTGTCTTTACACTTCATGCTTTAAAGGATTATTAAATAAAAATAACGAGCGGCTAATGCGACGTAAATGGTTCTTGATGCGATATTTTAATAACAAAAACGTGAAGTGGAGATGGATTTAGAAAATATTCTACTTTAGAATAGAAGATATTATAGCTGTTATGATTAAAAACGTGTTCGTACACGATAATTTCCTTTTGCAGAACAAGTATGCGCAGGAACTTTATCAAAAATACTCGGCAGACCAGCCCATAATCGATTATCATAATCATTTGCCTCCCAAAGAAATTGCCGAGGATCGCAAATTTGACAATATCACCCAGGTTTGGCTGGCGGGAGACCATTATAAATGGCGTGCCATGCGTACGTTGGGCGTAGAT
>NZ_JAVRHK010000045.1:0-2950 GCF_031846585.1 Autumnicola musiva | reverse complement strand
TTAAAGCAGCTTATTTTAATCTGGGTTTTTGGAAATTAATGGCTTGTGCAACGGTTACTAGTGTTGCCAGGAGTTTTTATTGCGAAATCATTAATTTAAGGTCTTTTTCAATTTCATTTGAAAAACCGTGGTATTCCTTCCTTACAATACCATTCTTATCGATTATAAAATATCTTGGATAGCTATTCACACTATATTCTTCGAGTAAATTGTTAGTGCCTATTAGGTTGAGAAAAGAAACATTCTTGTTTTTAAGAAGTTTTTTTGCACTTTCTTTACTTTGAGATACAATCCCAATCACTCGAAGTTCATCCTGATATTTCTTGCTCAATTCCTCAACTTTGGGAAACGATTTAATACACGGACTACACCAAACTTCCCAAAAATCAATAAGCAACAATTTATCGGTTTCCAGAGTGACTGTTTCAGACTCATCCATCAAATTTGAAAGTTCAATTAAAGGAAACTCTTTGTTTAAAATTTTATTTGGCGCTGCCTTAGTTGGCTGGATTACATCATAACTTGACACTAAATCTTTATAATCTGAAATTGACTTATTTCCTGCTTTATTAATTTTTATATCACTTAAAGTATGTTGAGTTACAGTGTTTTTTCCCAGCTTATTTGCTTTGAAAGTTACTTTAATAGGAAAGAAGTCATTTTTTCTCAATTCTAGGGTCTTTAGACGGTCTGTGATATCGTATACCGTATCTGGTTCTAAGGTATATTTCAAGAGATATTTATTTTCCTCTTCTATTAATTCTACATTTTTATAAATACTATCAAGGTGAAATATGTTCTCCACTACCATTTGTCCTCCCGGACTTCCAAGAATTCCTCCCACATAAATTAATCTGTAACTTTCTGCAGCTCTATTTATTTCAAAACCATTTCCATTATCATAGAGATACTCTTTCTCGTAATCATCTCGTTTACCGTAAAAGGAAAATCCAAAAATTTTATCATCCTCATTTTTTTCTACCACAGCAAACCCTTTATTATTCCAAACATCTCCACTTGGAAAAGTGTCAATCCTATGTACATTATATCCTACTTTCTCAATTTCTTTAGTGTTTTTTTTAAACTGAGATATCACATATTCGCTGTCCACCTCCTCTTTGTCTTGCTTACAACTTCCTATCACAAGGAAAACAACTATTAGTAATATAAATTTTCTCATTTGTATAATTTCTTAAAATTACTGGCAACGGCAGTCTGTCCCAAAACTACCTGATTATGTTTTAAAAATAGTTGAAATTAGGGTTTAAAACAAAACTTGTAATTATCCGGATCTTTTTTTGTGGAATAGGGGTAAAACCTTTATTGTGCTTTATATAGGGCTTTATAAGCTTTTTAAAGGTCAAAACCAGTGCTATCATCAGTTCCTTCAGGCCGATGTTACAGTTAACTTCGTAAATTATAAGCCAGTGCAATCAGCCCAAAATCGGCTGAAGCTGGCAGTATTCCCCTTTTGGTCATGATATGGTCAAAACCCCATTGCCTTTTAATAGTTCCATAAGGATGCTCAACTAAAGCCTGCCTTTTTTTATAAAGTTCCCCACTTTGGGCAATCCGCCGGGCATTGTCCTGGATGTTTTGGGTAAATTGGGTACGCTGTATAATTTTACCATTGGCTTTGGCCGTAGTGCACTTGCTCCTTACCGGGCACTGTTTGCAGGCTTTGGTCTTGTATTGCTTAAAGGTATAGTTTCTAGCTTTGTACCAGGAGCCGTTGCTGGATAAGGTATTCCCCTGCGGACAGATATAAGTGTCCTTATCGTAGTTGTAATCAAAGTTTTCAGCATTGTATTTAGGATCGGGAGCCTGACTTTTGCGTCCAATGGCGGGAATGGCCACCAGTGTGTTGATGCTCAAACTATCGGCAATATGGAACTCACTTCCGGTATGGTAGCCTTTGTCATAAAGGGCGGTAAAGGTGTTGGTTCTTAAAATGGATTTAGCCCTTCGCAGCATGGAGCCCATGGCCTTTTTATCGTTCTGATTGGTAATTTTATAATCAATCAGGAACTTATTGCGGGCATCTACGGTGGTTTGAGCAGTATAACAAACCTGGGTAACGGTGCCACGTACAATTTGATGCCGGCTATCAGGATCAGAGGTTGATTGTTGCGGGTTTTCAGAAGATAGATCTTTGTCCAGTTGCTTTTGTATTGCCCGGTATTTGGTCTGTTGTTGTTTGCGCCCCTTTATTTGATTTTCAATTTCTTGTGTTTTTTTCCGGTCGCCATCAGCCTTGGCCAGTTCTTTGGTGTGCTCTTCGAGCTTGTTGTCGATGTACTCCAGATGCCGCTGTATCTTCTTTTTGTTGTAATTGTTCTTCTTACTATTCTGTGCCCTTAGTTTGGTAGAATCCCCTGCAATAAGTACCCCTCCGATTAAGTTGAAGTTACGAGCGATGGCCACGCTCTGGCGGAATACCTTTCGGATGGCCTTTGGATTTTCTTTTCTAAACCGGGCAATGGTGTTGTGATCGGGTTTGAGATTTTTAAGTAGCCAGATCACTTCAATGTTACGCTGGCATTCTTTCTCCAATCTTCGGGAAGAGCGCATCTGGTTCATATACCCATAGATGAATAGTTTGAGTATGTCTGCCGGATGATAGGGTGGCCTTCCCTGGGAGGCTATGGATTGAAATCCCATTTGGGATAAATCGATCAGATTTACAAATTGATCAATCAGGCGTACGCTGTTATCCTGGGGGATCATATCATCCAAACAGGTCGCGTAAAGGCTAAGTTGTTCCCGGTCTTGTCCTTGTTGATATTCCATATCCTAAAAATACGGAATTCTTAGGTTTTGAGACAGTCTGACGGTCCCGGTTATCGCCAGTTGGCGGAGTAAGGGACGCGGATTTGTCGGCTTAGTATTGTTTTGTTGGTCAAGTTAATTATTTTCTTTCTAAGGCTGCCGGCTATTGGCGATTAACCGT
>NZ_JAVRHK010000044.1:0-3060 GCF_031846585.1 Autumnicola musiva | reverse complement strand
GGCATTAGTATTTTTGTTACTCTATTATTGAGTAGTCCATTGCATTTATAAAACTTTGTATTAGTTCCAAATTCTCACCTTCTTTAAAGATATCAATATCAAAATACTCTTTTTTGATTTGTTCATTTGATATTCTCATTTTGGTTAACATTGGAATTATACTTTTCAAATATCTATTGTAATAACCAATTATGTCATTTTTCTTATTTGGTATTTTATAACCGTATTTCCCTTCGATACTTACTATAATTAAACCTTTAAATCTCAGTCTTGATATAATTTCTCTTAAGTGCTCAACTGTAATTTGAGGATTAACCCTTTTTAGAATGTTCACTAACTCATAAGTCTCGGAAAGTCTATTTGGGTCAGTTTTATAAATTAATAAAAGGTGTTTTAGAAGTTCAATTTCTTCATTACTTGCATTTTCATTCTCAAGATATTCCAAGACAATTTTCACACATAATTTTCCAATTTTTATATCATCTTCACTTATTTCATTACTATAAGTTCCTAAATAATTTGAGGTTATAAATGGATAAAAATCAACAAATAATCTATCATTTATCAATTCAAATATTTTATCAGCATCTGAATCTTTATGGCTAAAGCAAAACACTTTTCCCACACAACCAGAAAAGAAATCTGCAATTTGAATTAAAGGTTCTTCAAATTTATCATCTGCTATTTTATATGATCTATTTGGGTTAAATAGGGTTGGTTGAAAAACTTTGCGATTAATATAACTACGCAGACTTTGTCTGAAACTTTCTTCTCCAATTTTATCAAAATATATTTCAAACTCGTCATATCTTTCTACAAATTGAGTTAAAAATAATCTTTGGAAGAACTTGTAAAATACAGTTTTATCTTCAAGATTTTCATTGTCGATTTTGCGTTTATCGACTACTAAACTAAAAATGCCAAAATCCATTTTTTTGAATTCTGATATCATTTTTAATCTATTTTTTATTTTAACCTTAACTGACTTTATAGGAGAACCTTGTCTGAATTTATCCGAAAGTTCCTGTCTAATTTCTTTAGCCTTTTCTAAATTACTTTCATCAATAACTACGGCTGTATAAATAAAATGTGAAGGTGTGCCGGCTTTCGTTTCCGTATCTAAGAAAGGATTTCCAAACTCGTCAAAATAAATATATGCTTTACTCATCTTAAATATTAATGCCAACGGTCCCGGTTATCGCCAGTTGGCGGAGTAAGGGACGCGGATTTGTCGGCTTGGTGTTGGTTTGTTGGTCAAGTTAATTATTTTCTTACTAACGCTGCCGCTTATTGGCGATGAACCGTTGTTACAAACTGGAACGAAAACCAAATGCTCATTAAAGATCTAAAATTTCAGATATCAGATTTTTGTATTCTTGAACATTTTTATTGTACTTTTTCTGAAGTTTGCTCCATAAGAATACGCCAATTGCTATTAATACTGCCGCAAATGTATATATAGCAATATTTGTATTATTATTCGCTATTAGGGCTATTATAAAACCAAAACCCAAAAACAAATGTGTAAATATTACTAATTTCCATAAAAAATGTTGCTTGAAAGTGATTTCTACTTTCGTTGCATTTTTAGTTTCTGTTCCACCTAATCTACCATTCACGATTACGTTATTATGATAAATTATGTACCAGGCGTATTGCAGTCGTTTGCGAATTTTAAATGAAATTGAATTCTTTTTATCATTTTTAATATTGAACACAAATCCATTAAACGACTCAAGTGAAGAATTTAATTTTTCACTTATCATGCTAGGAGTACTCTCCATTTTAAATTCCCAAGTTTTCATAATAGCATTTTTAAATTTTTAGCTTCACTTAATTTAAATGTGAAATTAATTATTTCTGTCAGATTTAACTCCTACATGAAATAATATGTGATGTCTAATCTGTAATTAATAGAATTTTAATATTGTTGGATTCCATTTTTACTTCTAATCTTAAAACTCTCAGTCGTTCTTGTTTGTAACGGTTACGGTTATCGCAAGTTGCGGGAGTAGGGACGCGGACTTGTCGGATTAACTATTTTCTTATTGGTTTCTAAAATTACATGTTTCGACCAAACCCGTTATTTGCGATGAACCGATGTTGTACTGCGTTTAATTTACGGATTTCGATCTAATTTCTTGGTTTTTTTATGGCTGCATTTTTTACTAGAGGTTCTTTCTTAATTGCTTTGCTAGATTGAAATTCTTTGCTTTCTAAAAGAAAATCGACAAGTGTCATGGTAGCATTAACGGCGAGTCTTGCATGGTGCTTTTTTGTTCTGAACTTATTTGCATGTCGATCCCCTGAATTATTGCTTAATCCAGCTAACCCTCCAACAATTGAATCTAAACCTGATAAAATTTGAATTATCGTTGGCGGAATTACTTTAGGATCAATAGTAAGATTGAGAATCTTTTTTACCTTTTTATACAAATTTTCAATCTTCCCGTCATTTTTTATTTCTTTCCCTTCATGTTTTTCAATAATTTCAATCATAACAGCTTCTGCCAAACTTCTAGCATTTGTTATTGCACCATTAAAATCATCATTTTCAATCTTATCATTGCATTTTTGAATTTGTTCTTGTATAAATTCATGATTAATGCCTTTCACTGTTTCTGGCTCAACTAAAATTCCTTTGGAATCAGTTATTTTATAAAAATCTCCGATTAGCTTTAGTTCATATCCATCGAACTTTAAGAATTTGTTTAAAGCCTTAATTGTTTCATTAATATCAATCTGAGATTCCATGAAATCTCGAGGATCCACTGAATCTTCTATTATGGATTTGAGTTCTTTAGTATCATTAAATTCTCGAATTTTTTCTTCTGTATATCTCCATCTTGAAGGAAAACCTTCTCCATATTGATCCTCAGAACCATATGTCACGAAAAAATCTACAAGTTCCTGACCTGTCTTGTAAGGAACTAGTCCAGTATCACCACATAATGCTCTTCCTAAAAATCTTATCGTTTTTTCACTAATTTTCATAATTTTAAATGCAGTACAACGGTCCCGGTTATCGCCAGTTGGCGGAGTAATGGACGCGGATTTGTC
>NZ_JAVRHK010000043.1:0-3362 GCF_031846585.1 Autumnicola musiva | reverse complement strand
TGCCTTGCATGTAGTAAATTAGCACTTTTAGCTAACTTGTGCAACAGGTACAACGGTTATAGCAAATAGCGGGTATTTTACCGAAAATGAGTATTTTAGAGACCAATTATGGAAACAACTAAGCTGACAAATCCGAATCCCTACTCCCGCAACTTGGGTTAATCGTAACCGTTGGCATTAATACTTCAATTGAGAAATTTTATTTTGAAATCTGATTTAAAGTAATAACTTTGTATTTACAAAAATAAAAGTTATGGAAACTTCAATTATACAGATTGGAAATTCAAAAGGACTTCGTTTAAGCAAAACTATTCTTGAAAAATATCACATAAAAGATAAAGTAGAACTCATTTTAGAAAAAGGTCAAATTATACTTCGACCGATTGATTCGCCAAGAAAAAATTGGGAAGAGAAATTTAAGAAAATGGCCAAAAATGAAGATGACCAACTTCTGATGAATGATGTGTTTGATGATGAAAACTTTGATGAATGGATTTAAATCAATACGATATAGTTTTAGTTAATCTAGATCCGACAGTTGGAAGTGAAATTAAGAAAACCAGACCTTGTGTAATCATTTCTCCAAATGAGATGAATAAATACTTAAGAACAATTGTTGTTGCTCCAATGACAACAAATACGAAAAAATATCCGACAAGAATTCCGGTAAAATCAAATGGAAAAAAAGGAATGATAGCAATTGACCAGATAAGAACAATTGACAAACAAAGAATTGTAAAAATCTTTGAATCATTATCCAACTCGGAAATCAAAAAGTGTAAAGAGGTGCTTAAAGAAACATTCGTGGACTAAGTACTAATGCCAACATCGGTTCATCGCAAATAACGGGTATTGCGGAAAAAGTGTAATTTTAGAAACCAGAAAAGAAAATAATTAATCCGACAAGTCCTCGTCTCCAATCCCGCAACTTGCGATAGTGTGCCGAGCAAACAATGACCGGCAATAAATAGTCATTGTGAACTATAATTAAGATGGTAGAACCGACCTACAAATGTCGTCTTATAGGAGAAGGCATTAAACCACCTAAAGGTGCTTTGGTAAAGAGCCAAGGTATTGAGCGTTTAGGAAACGGCCAGTCAAGAATTGGTCAGGTATGATTAAGAGAGATGAACAAAAGTGAACCCCTTCTGAGGTGTCGAGAAGTTGCTACATCCTGTCAAAAGCCACGGAGTATGGCACGAGGTTAAAGAGTATAGCGATCACCTATTTATTGGCTATACGGCAGGCGTCATTCAGGGGGCATGACTCTTATTCAGGCTTAGTTATGGAACTCGGGAACCTGATTATAGATACTAAGGGAAATACACAATAGGCTCATCCTAGAGGTAGAATACCAATGCTGTTTTCAGGGACGGACTAACCCGTAGTATCGATGAAGTTCCTGTAATGGGAATGGAGCGAAGGGGTTGGGTTATACAGTTACGTTACATTTAACAACTCAGTTTTTGAGGATGACTTTATGCAATGAAACAAAATCAATACCTATAAGCAAAGCCATGATATGGCAAGCTTATAAAAGAGTGCGCGCCAACAAAGGCAGTGCAGGGATGGATGCGGTAAGCATTGAGCTATTTCATGAGAACTTATCAAAGAACCTGTACAAACTTTGGAACCGTATGGCATCGGGAAGTTATTTCCCCCCTGCGGTCAAAGAAGTGGAAATCCCGAAAAAGGATGGTAAAGTCCGTAAATTAGGGATTCCCACGATAAGTGACCGAATA
The DNA here is from genome assembly GCF_031846585.1 of Autumnicola musiva. Taxonomy (NCBI): domain Bacteria; kingdom Pseudomonadati; phylum Bacteroidota; class Flavobacteriia; order Flavobacteriales; family Flavobacteriaceae; genus Autumnicola; species Autumnicola musiva. The sequence continues at coordinate 1,620 of NZ_JAVRHK010000043.1, read as the reverse complement.
GGGCAAAATGGTGGTAAAAATGTACATAGAGCCCCGGTTCGAAAATATATTTAATCCAAACTCCTACGGATATAGACCAAACAAAAGTGCCCATCAAGCCATTGAACAGGTCAGGAAAAACTGTTGGAAAATGGATTGGGTTATTGATCTGGACATTAAAGGCTTTTTTGATAACATTGACCATCATAAAATGATGCTTGCTATAGAAAAACACGTTCCCGAAAGATGGGTTAGGTTATATATAGCACGTTGGCTCGCAAGTCCAGTAATGACAAAGTCAGGAAATTTAGTCTCTAACCAGGGAAGAGGAACTCCCCAGGGAGGTGTTATAAGTCCATTACTGGCAAACCTTTTCCTTCACTATGGTTTAGATCAATGGCTGGAACAGAACGACAATACGGTAAAATTCACACGTTATGCCGATGATGTGATTGTGAACTGTAAAAGTCAAAAGCACGCAGAGCAAACACTTAAAGCTATCAAAAGCAGGATGCAACAGATTGGTCTGGAATTACATCCAGAGAAAACCAAAATTGTATACTGTAGAGATTACCGAAGGCAAGAAAAGTATACCAATGTGAAGTTTGATTTTCTGGGTTATTCTTACCAACCCAGAACTACAAAATCGAAGAAATCAAAGGGACTTTATCTTGGCTTTGATTGCGGCATAAGTATAAGTTCGAGGAAACGAATTGCAGATAAACTTGAAGAACTGAAAGTAGAGCGAATGACTTCTGATCGTATAGTAGGAATTGCTACCATCCTCAATCCAATGATTAGGGGATGGGTGAACTACTATGGTAAATTTAGAAGGTCAATGCTGCACAAAGTCTTCAAGTTATTGAATAATCGCATCGTGAAATGGGCAAGAAAAAGGTATAAACGTTACAAAACCAGTATAAAACGTGCCTATCAATGGTTTGAAAGGGTTAAGGAACAATATCCTAAACTATTCTATCATTGGCAGGTGGGATATATATGGTAATTTGTAATTTAGATTGTATAACAAGAGCCGTATGATGGGAGACTATCACGTACGGTTCTGTGAGAGGCTTGGGGTGGAATTCCCCTTGTCTACTCGACACCGTATCCGTTAGCTTGCATAAAATTTTGTTAGCAGTAAAGAACATAAAATTGTATCTTCGGATTATAAATAATTGAGTTATGTTGACCAAGACAACTTTAAAACAACAGATAGATAGTTTTCCAGAATAATTCTCAATTGATCAACTTGTTGAGAGATTGATCCTAATCGAAAAAATCGATAATGGAAACAAACAATCTGAGAACGGAGAAATAATTTCCGAATCTGACTTAAATAACGAGATTGACAAATGGTTCGAATAAATTGGACTGTTCAGGCAAAAAATGATCTACAGGATATTGCTGAATATATTTCAAAAGATTCAAAAAAGTAAGCTAAACTTCAAATTTTAAGAATAACAACTCGGACTAGAATATTAAAATCTCAAATCTATTCAGGGAAAATTACAGAAGAAATTAATCAACAAATATTCGAGATCTAGTTGAAGGAAACTACCGAATAATTTATAAAATAATTGATCCAGAAAGAATAGACATTCTAACTATACATCATTCTGCTCTCGATTTATATAAAAG
>NZ_JAVRHK010000042.1:0-4160 GCF_031846585.1 Autumnicola musiva | reverse complement strand
CTTTGAAAGTGGTGCCTTCATCCCCTGTACTGTTCAATTCTATTTTTCCCTGGTGCCTCTCAACTATCTCTTTGACATCATATAAACCAAGACCATAATTTTTCTCTGTTGTAGTGCCTGCATTATTACTGGTAAACCTATCATTGAAAATTTTATTCCTGATATCTTCCGGAATAGGAGTACCTTCATTATGAACTTTAAAAATTGCCTGGTCTCCTTTAGAAGAAAGGTTCACAGAACAAAATCTCAATTATCTAATTATTAATCTGTTGGGATTTTTTATTTTGCATTTGTGTCACTTTTTATGTTACCTCGTTCCTAAAGGTGTACAGACAGCACCATAATTTACTTCTTATTTTTTTAGGTCACCTTCTTATGTTTATAAGCAGAGCTTCACACTGAAATGATATTGATTTGGTGAGACTTTGTAAAATCCATTATTATTTTGGTTTAGCATTAGGTAATTTATTTGTCTCTCTTCTAAAAAAAAGCCACCATCCTGTTGCTCTTTGAGCTTTCTGTAGTACCTCTAGTTCTTCTTCAAGAGAGCTTACAAATTGAGCCATATAAATAAAGAGTTAGGCTAAGTGGATACCAACCAAGTTGAGGCAAAATTTAAACCTGCACTCTTGAATAAAAGCTGTTAATTAAAACTTGCCCGAAATTGCAGGGGTGTTTGATTTGTTTTGGCCTTAAATAGCTTACTAAATGATTGAGAATGGTCAAATCCCAATTCAAAAGCAATTTCGCTAACGGAAAGCTGAGTAGTAGAAAGACGTTCCTTAGCTCTTTCAATGAAGTTTGAAATGAATGTATTGCTGAGCATTTTGCCCGATCAATGAGCGAAGCATATCACTTAAGTAACCAGCAGAAATACTGAGTTGATCGGCCAGAAACTGTACAGTTAGTGTACCGTGTTGCAGTGTTTGTTGATTGTTGAAATAAGTATCCAGAATAGCTTCTGTTCTTTGTAACAAATCGTTATTCACCGCTTTTCTGGTTATAAACTGGCGCTTGTAAAACCGGTTGGCATAATGTAATAAGAGTTCCAATTGGGCAATCACCACTTCCTGGCTGAATTCGTCAATCCGGCTACTTAATTCTTCCTTCATAATTTTGAACAACGACAGCATCACTTCTCTTTCCTGATCAGACAAGTGCAGGGCTTCATTAACCGAATACGAAAAATATTGGTACTGTTTTATCTTTTGAGCTAATGGAAAACCCAGCAGAAAATCAGGATGAAACAATAAAACTCGTGTACTGGCAGAGTAATCCTGTTCAACAGATCCAACCACTTGATTGGGTGCCAAAAACATCAGACTGCCTTCCTTAAAATCATAATGGCTCTGCCCGTACTTCATTTTTCCCTTCCTAGGATCTGTGATTAATACGATTTTATAAAAATCCAGCACATCATACACCGGATCTTTGCTCAAATCAAGGTCAGTATGCCCCCCGCAATGTGTCATACTAATCAAAGGATGTTGAGGTTTGGGTAAACCGGCAGCATCATGAATTTCTGAAATACTCTTAAACCGGATGATGTTTTTTCCTTTTTCATAATGTAAATTTATTTTAATCGAAAAATTACCACGGATAGTGTTCTTGATTGGGTCCGGTAAATTCTCCGGTAATATCACTTTCATCCAATGCGACACGAACGGGTTCTCTTGAGCCTTCTTCTATGGTATCTGTACCCTGAAAATTATTGAGAGCCGTTGCTGTATAACCTGGGCTTGCAGCATTTATTTTGATATTGCTCTCTTCAAGTTCTATTGCAAAAGCCACAGTAACGGCATTCATCGCAGCTTTCGAAGCTCCATAAACCACGTCAAAATTAGTCCTGTAAGGATTTTGAGGATCCATGCCCAAAGTGAGTGATCCCAAACTGCTTGAAACATTTACAATCCGCGGGGCAGTGGCATTTTTTAATAAAGGTAGAAATGCCTGTGTAACCGCCACTACTCCAAAAACGTTGGTATCCCAAACGGTACGCATTTCATCGATAGACGCTACACTCGGTTTATTTGCTGCCACTACTTCTTCTACTGTCCTGCCAGGCTTTCCCGCATGAGAAATTCCTGCATTGTTTACCAAAAGATCCAGTTTCCCATGTTTTTCCTGAATTTCCTTTACTGCAATCCTTATTGTATCTTGTTTAGTGACATCCATCTCAATGGTAATTGCATTTTCGCCAAGTTTTTCCGCAGCATTTTTTCCTTTCTCTAAATTTCTGGCCCCAACGTAAACCATGTAGTTATTTTCTGCTAACGCTTTGGCTATTTGAAATCCAACTCCCGTGTTTGCTCCCGTCACAAGGGCAATTTTGTTTTTTTCTGTTTGCATGATGCGAATTTTTAATTTGTAATGTAAAATTAGGAGTAGAAAATATTATCGCTGTAGTAGAATCGAGGATAATTGTAACCAAATTGAGGGCGCTTGATTATTCCATCCTGGGTCAATATTTGCTTTACATCAATTGCCAGTTGCATAAAATTGCTGCCGATACTGCGCACGAAATACTGAAATAGAAAAGACTAGTATAAAATACTTAGAGTTTCATCTATCTTAATGATCGATAGAAGTTCATTTAGCTTTGATTTTTGCTATATGGTTTTTACCCCAATCTTCCATTGGTTTTACCACCTTTTCAATGCTGAAACAATATTTGGTTACCTCATAATCAATTCGAACGGGATATTCGTCTATTACAGTCCTGGTAATCAATAAATTTTCCTCTAAATGTTTCAGCTCTCTGGATAATACCCGATTAGTTATTTTTGGGATTGATTTTGAAATTTCATTAAACCGCTTGTTCCCGTCGTGGATAGAAAGAATAATAGGTAATTTCCATTTGCCTCCGAGTACAAACATTGTGTCCTGTATTGCTTTCACCTTTTCGTTAAATCTTTGCTTATCACTTTCTTTCATTTAAGTATCCTTTAGTATACAAGTATCAAATGTATACTATATATGCACTAGATTTGAACTATCAACGAATAAAATTGAATAAAAATGAAAACAATTTTTATAACAGGAGCCTCATCTGGTATTGGAAAAGCAAGTGCTAAGTTCTTTCAGGAAAATGGTTGGAACGTGATTGCTACGATGCGCACCCCTGAAAAAGAAACAGAGCTTACTCAACTTGAAAACGTAACGTTTTTACCTTTGGATATTACTAATACTGAACAAATACAATCCACTGTTAAAAAAGCCATCTCATTACACGACATAGATGTGGTGCTTAATAATGCCGGATATGGTTTATTTGGTGCGATGGAAGCACTTAGCAATAAACAAATTACCCAACAGGTAAACACCAACCTTATAGGAACTATGCAGGTTGCCCAGACATTCATTCCTTATTTTAGGGAAAAGAAAAACGGATTATTCATTACGGTGACTTCCATAGCGGGACTGATGGCATATCCCTTCGGAAGTGTGTACCACGCTACAAAATGGGCGTTGGAAGGCTGGAGTGAAAGCCTGTCCATTGAATTGTCGATGTTCAACATAGGAGTTAAAACCATTTCGCCAAGTGGAACCAATACAAATTTTTCTGGCAGCTCGCTAGATTTAGGCTCACACGTGGTATATGATGAAACCATACAAAAAACATTGGGTGGCTTCAGTTCTCCCTCTACCCCGGAAGAAATTGCTGAAATTATCTACGAAGCAGCCACCGATAACAAAGACCATCTGCGTTACCTAGCAGGGGAAAATGCACAGCAGCGTTATGCAAGACGATTGGAAATAGGTCCAGAAGCTTTTAGAAAAGAAATAAAAGAATGGTTTACCGATATTAGAAATTCCTGATGAATACCATTTGAAAAGCTTTTCTCAGTTTTTTGGAGAAATTGCATCAGTAGCTAATTTTCCTGAGTTTGGTTTAAAAGCACACCTTATGGTCATCTTAACTTTTACAGAATCATTTTTCAGGTGAAAAGTTGTATGATAGCCACATGCAGAGTGCTTCACTAAAGGATATGATTGGGTTATATTTTCCACATATTGCATTCATCGATACAATAAAGCTTGGTTTTTAATCCATAAAATTTATCACGTTGATTCTAATAATTTCGAAAGTGAATCCCAACAAAAGATTATTGTATAATTTATGAAACAAGTACATTTATATAGTTTAATCGATGTTTAAT
>NZ_JAVRHK010000041.1:0-4210 GCF_031846585.1 Autumnicola musiva | reverse complement strand
CGCAGTTGGCAGAGTAAAGAATGAGAGGTAATCAACTTAGTATTGGTTATTGCTCAAATTAATTATTTTCTTTATAACGGTGCCGGCTATTGGCAATTAACCGTTAGCTACAGATTATTTCCTCCTCATTTATTTTCCATTTCTTTCCAATTTCTAGAAATAGGTTGTTTATGTTATTAACTGAAGGATATTCATTAAAGAACTTTTTTATGTCAATTTCATCTCCATTATAAAATTTCTCAAAATCTTTCATTTTCTTATCGCTAAAATCTGCTATGCATAATCCAGAGTAAAATATGCTGTTGGAATATTTATTTAAATTCTTTAATCCGATACTTGAAATAGTTATTCCATTTTTAAAATAGTATTTCTGAAATTTTTCTTTATCAATTTTGAATCCAAGGATTTTTAAATGTTTTTCTTCAGTTTCAATCGGACGAATTTTATCTATAATACAGGATATTTTTTCATTGCTTTCTAATAATCTTAAACCCACAAGCCAATATTGTTCATATTTCTTTAGCATTATAATTTGAGCATAACTTTCATTTCTTCTTATAGGATCTAAAGTTGAATAATCTCCTATGTATTTCACATAATCATTTACGTTATAAATATCTTCTCTCATTATGTAGAATTTCTGTTAGTAATTTTTAGCTGATGGTTACGGTTATGGACAAATAGTGGGATTAGGGACGCGGTTTTGTCGACTTAACCTTTTGTTTTCCAGTTTTTTAAATTACACTTTTTTGGTAATACCCGCTATTTGGGATGAACCGACTTTGTTGTGTGCAGTTGTTATATTCCAATCGTGCTTGAAACCTCTTGGATAGTTTTTAGCCGTTTATCACTAAACGACTTAATCTTTTTTCGTAATTCTAATTCCTGTTTAAAAAACTTTCTGTTATACTCCAATATTAAAGTCTTCATACCTTGAATTGAACTGCTTAATGATCTATTAATTGGTATTTCTATTTTTTCAATTTCTGATATAGCATAAATTCGTGAGGCATAGGTATCGTAATGTTTTAGAAATAATTTTGAATCATAATGCCACGGATTTTCTTTTAAATCATTTTCCATCATATATAAATAGCCTGATTTACCGACAACCTCCGTTAATTCTTCGTCATATTCTGGATGTTTAATTACCAGATCATATAATTGGTCGAATGTTTGAATATCTAATTTTGAAATTCTTCTTGCTTCTTTGAATATGGAATTATGAATATCCGTTTGTTTTTTAAGTGGACTTTCACTTCTGGCAAACTCGATTTCCGCTTGGTATGCTTCTCTAACTATATCCTCAAGCCTCATCAAAAGTTTCGAGTTCAATATATCATCAGGAATTGGATAATTATAATTATCAACCAGGTTTATGCCTGCGGAATTATATGCTTGTGTCACAAAACGAGTACAAAACTGTCGATTAGGTTCCATTGCTTCAAAAGCCTTATTTTCATCTGAAGCTCCAATCGCCTCTCTTAATGAATATTCAGTGCCAATTTTTGATCTCGCAAATGATTCAATTTGTGGAAGTTTTTCTCTATTATTTATTAAACGTAAAACTGCTACATCTTCCGGTTGTTCAAATACTAATCTCTCTATATTATTAGCTTGTACTCCGCCACCGTCTGAGTCAATATAACTTGAGTTCCCCATATATAGCATTGCGTGTGAAAATTCGCTATTGGATTTATCTCTTATTTTTCTGCTTAATCTCGAATCAGATTTAATCAGAATAATATCCCCATAAATTAATGAATCCTTGATTATTTTATACATAAGTGATTATTTAGTTGTCGGACAATTGCACACAACTCGTTATATACCCGCCTAAAATAACCTTTTAATAAAATGAATACCGGGATAAACGCAATTCTATAAAATTAACCATAATTATTCAAAAAGATTACGTAAAACCGAAGCTTGGCACATCTGAATCAAATAACTGTATATAGGAAGTGAACAGACTTAGGCAACAGTGCGTCAACATTAGGCTCCCGAAAAAGCGGGACAAACTGTTCCGGCCATACGGACGCTTAGTTATTGGCTGTAGTTTTATTCCAACGAATTAAATTCTTATAAATAATAAGTTCCTGTCTTTTAATTTATAAATATAAAAATTCATGTATATTTGAAAAAAATAATTACCCTTTTTCGGTAATCTTTTAATGATGGAGGTATTTTATAAAAGGAGCAAAATAAAAAAACAACTAAGTACAGCATCGAATATTAAAAAAGCTTTTGGAGTTCATGCGAGAAAAGTTGTGAGTAGATTGGATGATATAGAGGCCAGCCCTAATCTTGCTGTTCTTATGCAGATACCTGCGGCAAATTGTCATAGATTATCGGGAAAGAGGTCTAATCAATGGGCATTGAATGTGTCTAATAATTTTAGAATGATCTTTGAATTAACTCATGATCCAATACCTAGGTTAGAGGACAACTCTATAAATACGGAGGCAGTAGTGTCAATTACTATCGTTGAAATAATTGATTATCATTGAATTAAGAAAAACGTTATGAGCAAGTTTAAGGAGGATATAGAATTATTGTCAAAACCAGGGGATGTAATTTTAGAGACGATTGAGTTTATTAAAATGACTCAGGTTGAATTGGCAGAAAGAATGGGAAAGACACCTTCGAAGATAAATGATATTATATCAGGTAAAGAGCCAATAACTCTATCTACGGCTTTTCTATTAGAAAAAGTTCTTGGGATAGATGCTCAATTTTGGTTAAACCGAGAAGTGATTTATCGAGAAAAATTAAGTCGATATCAACAACAAGAAGAAAATAAAAAATATATTAAATGGGCAAAAGAACAGCCTATTAATGATTTAAAAAAATTAGGTTATATAAGTAAAGATGCTTCTAAAGCGGAGTTATCAAATGAATGTTTAAAGTTTTATGGTGTTGCTTCGCCAAATCAATGGAATGAAATCTATAAAAATACTTTATCAGCACCAATGTATAGAAAAAGTGGATATCACAAAAGTACAATCAGTAGTTTATCCGCTCTTTTGAGAATTGGAGAAATACAAATGAGAAAAAAGATAATTAAACCGTTTGATAAAAAGTTATTTAAGTCAAACCTAATTAAAATACGAGAATTAGTAAGAATACATCCTGAAGATTTATTAATTCAGGTGAAAGATTTATGTGAAGAAGCAGGAGTACATTTAATTTTTTCACCGAATATATCAGAAGCCCCAGTTAATGGAATTGCAAGATGGATTGGAGGTAGTCCATTGATACAAATAACAGATAGATTTAAAACAAATGATCATTTTTGGTTTTCATTTTTTCATGAGGCAGGACATATATTGCTTCATGGTAAAAAAGATATATTTATAGATGGCAGTGATGAAGATGATGGAAATCACGAATTAAGGGAAGAAGAAGCAAATAATTTTGCAAGCAATTTTTTATTACCAGTTGATATAATAAAAGAGTTAGATAATTATACGGAAATAAACGATAAAACTATACGCCAACTTGCTAGATTAAATAAAACTCATCCTGCCATTATAGTTGGTCGCCTTCAACATTTCAAAAAGGTTCCATATTCTTTTGGAAATTCTTTCAAATTAAAAGTCCTTTTTGAAGAAGATATGATGAAATAATTAATTAAGAATTTTGAAAAGATGAATAAATTAAAGTACGTTCCAGTTTTTAGAGGTAAATCTATAGAGATTAATGTTCTGGAGAATTTTGACTTTGGTAAAAATATATTTCCTTGTTTAGAAATCGTAAAACGGTACGGAAAGCCAAAAACGGAAGAAGAAAAAAGACAATATTCATTTTTTCCTAATACTCATGATAATTCATTTGAAAATTTTTATATAAAATTAATTAAGAATATTAGCGCTAAAAGGGTTTTTATTGATTTACCTGTACATCTTAAACCAGAAAGTAATATGAAACCTCCTACTCTTTCTTTTCTTCAAGAAGTGGTTATAAATAAAACTGAGCGAACAGCTCATTTAAAAAAACTTTCTAGGTTGAATGATAAAATAATTCCTGTAATCTCATCTTATTTAAAAATTACTGGTAAAAGTGAAATAATAACTCAAAGCAAAGAATTAAGAGAAATATTTAATACACAGTGTTTTCGAATTTTTTTAGATACTTACCTTCAAGATTTCAATGAACCACTATGGACTTGAAGTCCATAGTTTCGGGCTGGTGACTTAAAGTCACCGCT
>NZ_JAVRHK010000040.1:0-5207 GCF_031846585.1 Autumnicola musiva | reverse complement strand
TTAATGACTATTCTTCTTCATTTTGATCAAAAAGATCTAGTAATTCAGTTTTGGGATTTAGCATAAATCCTTCCAGTACTTTCAAGGCTTTTTCCTGAATGGCACCAAGGCTTTCATACTCGAAGGGATCCGGCAGCAATATAATCTTCATTAAGTTTTAAAACCTTTGAAAGATAGGTGTCGTCTTCCCCGTAGTAATAAATAATAGCCTCAGATCCCAGGATATGAGGTTCAAGAGAATATGGTATTTGCTCAAAATATTCCATCGCATAAAGCTCCGGCATATTAAACGATACCGTCTTGGTCACTGGATCGAAGGAGAGCAATGTTGGAATATAAAGCCCGAGGTCAAACATCGATTTTTAATTTAAACTTTCTTCATCTAATTTGATAGAAGTTACTTACTAAATGTCAATATGGAGTCTTTAGCTTCTGCTGAAGTTTAAAAATTTTAAAGGATGAACTAACTTTTAACGCTCATTTTTCCTCGGATTATTATAAGCACGGACATATTTCTTTGCATAAATTCAGAAATCATTTCCACTTTTCACCCCAACTATTTAAATTTAAAATAATCATTAAAAGTTCGTTTCCTTTTTCTGTTACTTCATATTTAATTTGCTGAGGAACTGTATCTGGTACTTCGATTTTAATGATTAATTTTTCTTTATAAAGCTCACTCACTCTTTTTCCTAGAATTTGATCTGAAATGGTGGGGAAAACTTTTTTAATAGTACTAAATTGATGCGCCTCATTAGCAATGCAATACAAAATTTGCATTTTCCAACGTAAACCGATGTTTCCCAAAATTATGTTTACATCACATGCTTTCGCCAGTATTTGTAAATTTTCTACATTGGTAGAGGATTCTTTTATCTCGGTAGCCATCTTTTTAAAGTATTGTATACGTTATTATTAAGCTCATTTTGGGGTTAGTTATTGCGTTATTTTTCTTTAAACTTTAATTTTGCATAAAAATAAAAAAACTATGCGTTTATCAAGAAAAATCTTTATTACTGTAATATTCCTAATATTTACAGGACAGCAAAATATTTTTGCTCAAAATGAATTAGAAAAACCAACATACGTTTTAGTTCACGGTGCGTGGCATGGTGGATGGAGTTGGCAAATGGTAAGCCAAGAACTAAGGGAAAATGATTTTAATGTGTATACACCATCATTAAGTGGATTAGGCGAGCATAAAAATATTGCAACTGAAAACATCACCTTAGAAACGCATATTTCTGATATTGTTAATTTAATAGAAATGGAAGATTTATATAATGTTATCCTAGTAGGGCATAGTTATTCAGGAACAGTAATTGCGGGTGTGGCGGACAGGATCCCTAATCGATTAAGTAAACTGATTTTTCTTGATGCAATGCTTGTACATGATGGAGAAAGCCCACTTTCTTTACAACCAAAAGAAGCTAGAATTTCACAAGAAAAACTAGTAAGGAAAAAACAAAATATTCCTCCATTTCCTGTAGCGTTATTTGGAGTGACAGATAGTTTACAGGCAAAATGGGTAACAGAACGCCTTACACCTCAGCCTTTTAATACTTTTGCTCAAGAGTTATCCCTTGAAAATGAATATGGAAATGGTTTGCCTCTTATTTATATTGCATGTACAAATCCTTGGCTTCCTATTTTAAAAAAAATGAGTAAAGAAGCAAAAAATAATCCATCTTGGAGTTATTTTGAACTAAATACAGGTCATGATGCCATGCTATTAGTTCCTGATGAATTGAGTAATTTGTTAGTAAAACTATCTAAATAGAATATTACACTTATCTAAAAGACTCTTGGTAGTAAAATATAAAGTACTAAAACTGCCTAATTTTAGTACTTTATATAAAAATTTAAGCCTAAGAAATTTACCTAAGACTCTCTTTGATGATAACTGCGGCTTGTAAAAGAGCAACTTGAATTGCTGTGATATCGGCAATAGGATTTAAAAGACCGTAATCATGTATTAATCCACCATATCTTGTTAAAGTTACTTTTACACCTGCTTCATTCAGTTTTCTAGCATATGCTTCACCTTCGTCACGCAAGACATCATTTTCTGCAGTTTGCACTAAAGCCGGTGGCAATCCATTTAATTCTTCTAAACTGGCCTGCAGTGGTGATGCATAATTTTCATTTCTTTTTGTAGTATCTGGTAGGTAGTTATCCCAAAACCATTTCATCATATTTTTTGTAAGAAAGCGTCCTTCGGCAAATAAATTATAGGATTCGGTTTCAAGATTAGCATCAGTTACTGGCCATAACAAAACTTGTAGTTTTAATTTCGGTCCGTTATTTTCCTTAGCCATTAAAGCAATTACTGCTGCCATATTTCCACCAACACTATTTCCAACTACTGCTAGGTTATTGCCATCAACTCCTATATTTTCTCCATTTTCGGAAACCCATTGTGTAGCTGCATAAATTTCATTGATTGCGGTAGGGTATTTTGCTTCTGGTGAAGGCGTATAGTCAGGAAATACCGCAACGGCACCACTTTCCACAACAAGATCTCGAACGAGCCTTCTATGAGTCGGATAATCGCCAAGAACCCAACCACCGCCGTGAATAAAGATAAATACTGGTAAGCCTTTTATCGCATTTTTCGGTTTAGTGATGTGTAGATTAACATCATAACCATTTTGTGAAATCTGTTGTTCGGTTTCCTCTATACCGGAATAATCTACTTCAACAGATTTTTGGGCGCCAACTAATACTTGGCGTGCTTCTTCTGGAGTCATTTGCTCCATTGGTTTTCCGTCTCCTGAATTAAGTGTTTCTAAAAATGAACGTACTTCTTTAAAAACATGTGGGTCTTTTTCGCCTACGAAAGGTCTTGCTTCTTGTGACATTGCTATTGGATTTAAAGTTATTATTAAAATGAATGTTATAATCTCCTTTAATGATGTTATTATTTTAATAATGTAAATTTTTATATTTAAATGGGTGAATTAAGGAATATTTGCATTAAGAACTATCTCAAAGAACTGGTTTAGCCACCACTGCCTATATGTTGTATCATACTGGCTACACTAACGTTCATCTATTGTAAGCCATCGTTTATCTAAATTGTTTTGGCACCTCATTATTACTTGCCAGTTCAGCGATTTTGCTAATTCTTTTTTCTCTTGTTTCATTTAGTTTGGCAAGTACAATCCATTGTAATAAGGCTTTTCTTTTAGATTTACTCAAACTCAAAAAAAAGTCTTTTGAATTACCTTTTGTTTTGAATGCTCTATCTAAATCTCTTGGAATAATTAGTTTCTCAACCTTATCTAAAATTGTCCAGTAACCGTTTTGTTCTGCAATTCTTATACTTTTTAGTCCTGCTTCTCTCATCAAACCTTGTTCAATTAAATAATCGACTTTCTCTTTATTTATTTTAGACCAAGTGCTTTGAGCTTTTCGTTTGCTGAATAATTGTTTATATCCTATATCATCAATAGTTTTTTTAACACTGTCTATCCATCCAAAACATAAAGCTTCATCTACTGCCTCACTCCAGAATAAAGTTGGGTTTTTGAAGTTTTTCTTATAAAAAACAAGCCAAACAGATTGTTTAGAAATATGATTTTCTATTAACCAGTTTCTCCAATCTGTTTGACTTGAGGGACAAAATGTTTCTGTATTTTTATGAATCACTAATTTTTTTCTTTTTCTTCATCAGAAAATTTGCTAATTTATCTTACAACTGTTGCTTCCAATTCTATTGTTAATGTTGCAAAAAGTCCTTTGACTTCAAGTAAGGTTGTAGCTTGTTGAATTTCATATTTTTGAAGGAATGGAACATATACATCCATGCAAGTTGCAAAGAAGTCTTGTGTTGAGGTCGTGTAAACATTTAGTCTAACTATATTTTTACACTCGTAATCTGCTTCATTTATAAGTTTTTCTAAATTAGAAATTGTTTGGATAAGCTGAGAACGCATATCTGAATTGCTAGGGGCACCATTTTCATTTATGGCTACCTGGCCAGAACAGTAAAGTGTTCCTTTGACATTTTTTACTTCTACTGCTTGTGCTGAATTTGTGTTTACCCCCCAAGCCCAAGGGTCAATTGATTTTTTTTCCATTTGTTTATTTGTTTTTAATTAAAGAACAAATGTAAAATGGGGTTGAGACAACCTTATGGCAAGGGTAAAAAGTATTTAGTGATATCTATCAAAAAAATCTTGTAGAGTCATTTTATGCGGTTTGAAATTTTCTGAAAGAATTTCCATTTTGTTGATTCTATCGAGACGAAAATATCGAAACTCATCTCTTAACCTGCACCAAGCAACCATTAGCCAGTTTTCTGTGCTTAATAAGGCAAAAGGCTCAATAATTCTACGGGTAGTTTTGTAGGACTCGTTTGTATATTCAATATTAACGAGAACGTAGTTAGTAAGTGCAAACTGTAATTGAGATAGGTTATTACTATTTCTTTCTAAATTAATATTTTGATTATATCGTGTTCTATCGGTAAGTAAATTAGCTTTGTCTTTTTCACTTTGTCTAAGTACAGCTTTAATTTTTTCAATAGCTTCTGAGTAATCTTTAATGAATGAAGAGTCTTTGTTTTTTAAGACCAGTTGTTCTGCCAGAACTAGAGCGTTTGCTTGACTTTCTGTAAACATTACTGGTGGAACTTTATAACCATCCATTAATGTGTAACCTTTTCCTTCTTCTGTAATTATTGGAACACCTGCTTGTTCTAATGATTTTATATCTCGATAAATGGTTCTTTTACTAACTTGAAACTTTTTGGATAATTCAAATGCAGTAAGAATATGTTTAGTTTGAAATTGGATTAGAATGGCAGTTAATCGAGATAGTCTATTTGTTTCTGAATAATCCATTTTCAATGTAGTTAATGATTTTTTTAATGGCTTGCATCGCCTTCTTATATTCGTCAGTTGTGGTATTTTGAAAACAGATTAGTACGCTTAATTTTTACTTTAATGAATTTTTAAAAATACTATTTTATTTGGAATATGGATATTCAGGACTAAGCTGACCCCTCTGAAGATTACCTTTTAGGTATCTGTCGTTCTGGCGGATGCTTACCCCATAGAAAATAAATGTAGCTGGCTGGAAAAATTATTCCGGAGCATCACCGGAATATCCAATTAATAAATATAGAAATTGGTATTAAGTACAGAAAGTTGGACTTTAACCACCTAATTAAACCTCTTGGTATTCGAACCGTTAACTACTCT